>CAYPCV010000051.1:0-19811 GCA_964409295.1 uncultured Sulfurovum sp. | reverse complement strand
TTTAAGGTCAGTCCATGGTTTTTCAGGACAAGGAGAAGTTACAATTGAGTTAACCTCTAATGGATAGAAGTGTTGGATTGCTTTACCACTTGGTAAAAGAGTTGTATATTTAGATGTCTCCTCTTTACAGTACCAAGGTTTATCTCCAAACTCTAATCTTTTTAACCATTTAACAGATAAGTTTGCTTCCCAACCTGGAACAAAAAGTCTAATTGGGTAACCTTGCTCTTCTCTTAATGCTTCACCATTCATTGCCCAAACGATCATCGCATCATCCATAGCTTTTTCAGTTGGAAGAGTTCTACTCATAGATGAACCATCACCACCTTCAGCTAACATCCATACAGCTTTAGGGTCAACGCCTAAATCTTTAAGAATAGTTTTAAGTCTAACACCAGTCCACTCAGTACAACTCATCATACCTTTTACAAACTGTAGTGAGTCAAACTGTGGAGATTTCCACTCGGCAGCACCATTAGAAGGACACTCTAAAAAGTGAATAACACTCTCACTTGGATACTTTTTAAGCTCATCCATAGTCAAGACAATAGGCTTTTTCAGCATACCATGAATCATAAGTCTATGTTTATTTGGATCAATACTTGCTACACCGTTGTGAGTTCTTGTAAAGAACAGACCATTAGGGGTAATAATACCATCTAAATCTTGTAAAGGTGTCAAAGAGACAGCTGCGTGCATATCGCCAGCAGATGATAGAAGAGGAGTTGTTCTTCTTACTACATTATGCTCATAAGGCGAAGGTAATCCGTAAGGATTTTTGTTCAACTCATACCCTAATGAAGTTGCCCAAGGTTGCTCTTCTATAATTGCTTCATCACCTTTATGATCCTCTGCTAAGAGATTGGTGGGAGCTAAAACACTGCTTGCTACAACAGCACTTGCTGAATAAGTAGCTGCTTTTCTGAAAAAATTTCTTCTACTCATTAGCTCTACACTATCTTCAAGCATAGTCTCTAAATCTTTAGAAGTTTTAGTCATTTTATTCATTTGTCCTCCTTATTTATTTTAGTATTTTCTTCGAATACCGTCGGAACATGATGATTATATGGAATAAGATTTTAAATGTCAAGAATTTTGTTATATATTCACATCCAATAATTATGATATAAATAGCTTATAGCTCAATATATAACTTATATTTCACTTTTTTATAACTATAACTTATGGAAAATAGGATAAAAACCCTAAAATTGCTTTAATATTAAGCAATTTAATCTATAATTTTGATTTAAAATACTTTTTTTTGTAAATTTTATTGATTTCATTCTCTGTGTATATATGAAACATTAAATAATTAAAAAATAGTTAAAAAAGTTTAAAATTATTTCTATATTAATAATAAGATTTTATTTAGAATCTTTAGGGTTTCTATTATTTATTGATAAAGTTCTTGTAAAACTCATAGGAAGTGATGGCTTTAGCCTATCCAAAAGGTGTAGCTAAAGCACCACTTTTGAGTTTTGTAAAAAAAATAATAGTTAAATGAGTATGGAAAGATTTTGTTCTTTAAAGTATGTTATGTAGATTCTATAGTAGGAGAGTGAATTTTATTCACTCTTCTCTTCTTCTTTTTTCTCTTCATCTTCGACATTAATCTCTTTTAAAATTGCTCGTTTATCTTTTAAATCTTCATAGTGCTTATGCTCTGCAATTTTTCCAAGTTTTTGTCGCTCTGTTAATCGCAGTTTCTCTTTGAGTGCTTTCATCGCTTTTTTTCTATTTGGGTCGGCTTTCTTACATGGAAAGCACACATCATCTTCGTGGTCACGATAGATAATTTTTATACACTGCTCTTTATCATCATATTGAACATTACGCATTTGTGAATAGTAATACTCATGACACTCTCCTGTTCCAGCAGGTAATTCTGCACATTTTTTTGGAGCTCCTGCACGTTTTGGATTTAAAAGGTTAAACTCTGAAGCACTTTTACAGATGCTAAAGTATTCACGAGAAAGTACCAAAAATTCTAATTTTCTTGTAGCAATAATAGTCTGTTTTGGAGCTCTAGTTTCAAAGGGTGGATAAGAGATTTTAGTAACATTTGTTGGAAATGAAAAAATTTGAGGCTTAGTATCAAACTCATTATCTTCATCTGAAAAGTGCTGAATGTTATCTCCATCAAAACTTACTTCCTTCTCAACGGCATTTCGTATGGTCTCCTCAAACTCTTTTAGTTTTTTTGCAGCTTTTTCGGGGAATGCTTTATAGCTTCTGTAGGCAAAAATAAGAAAAAATGCAGAGACCACTGCCATAACAATACTAAAGAGTATTCCAAAATAGTTTCCAATGCTTAGACCTAAAAGTATAAAAAAGATTAGAAAGATACTAATCCAACTAAATCGTTCTTTATCTGACCAAAAGTAATCAGTATAGTTACGAATGGCCTGTTCTCTCATTGCCTTCTTACATCCTGCGTTGTTTGTAACTTCCGTTTTCTTTTTGGAATACTTGATACTTACTGCAATCATTCCGATGTAGATAAAAGCAGCAATAAATGCAAGGATTAGGATAATCATTAAAATCGTCGCAACAATTTGTTCTATATCTATCATTTATATTCTCCCATTTTTTTTCTTAAAATTATAGCGAAAAAGGAATTAAGTGTGACTCTTTTCGATTTTATAGATAATTATAGTTGCTCTTTATAAAGGTTTTTTGTTACAATGCAAAAAAAAATTTGAAATTGGTGTATATAATATATGAAAAATTTGATTATCGTCGAGTCCCCTGCAAAGGCTCGAACCATTAGTAATTTCCTAGGAAAAAACTATAAAGTAGTTGCTTCAAAGGGACATATTCGTGATTTACCTAAAAGCTCATTTGGAATTACAGTGGAAGAAGATGGAACCTTTGTACCCAAATATTCAATCCCTAGAGAGGTAAATCCAACCGTTAAAGAGCTAAAAAAATTAGCTAAAGAGGCTGAAGTAATTTACATTGCGACTGATGAAGACCGTGAAGGAGAAGCGATTGGTTACCATATTGCTATGGCAATCAAAAAAGAGCCAGAGTCTTTACCTCGAATTGTTTTTCATGAAATTACAAAGACAGCCATTCAATATGCTTTAGATAATCCTAGAAAACTTGATATGGATGCTGTAAATGCACAACAGGCACGTCGTCTTCTTGACCGTATTGTCGGGTATAAACTCTCTCCCCTTTTAGCCAGTAAAATTCAAAAAGGTCTTAGTGCTGGGCGTGTTCAAAGCTCTTCTCTAAAAATTGTTGTGGACAGAGAACGTGAAATAAAAGCATTTAAACCTGAAGAGTATTGGACAATAGAGGGACTGTTTGAGAAAAATATAGAGTCTTCTATTTTCTCTTTTAATGGTCAAAAATTAGATAAAATGAGCATCAAAAATGAAGAGATGGCTACAGAGATTGTTCAATCTGCTAAGAACGAAAACTTTGTTGTTGAATCCTTAGAGAAAAAAGAGCGAAAAAGTAAAACGCCTCCACCTTTTATGACCTCGACGCTTCAACAGTCTGCTTCTACTCAATTGGGTTTTTCTCCAAAAAAAACGATGATGGTTGCTCAAAAACTCTATGAAGGTGTAAAAACTAACAAGGGGAATATGGGGGTAATTACCTATATGAGAACAGATAGTTTAAACTTAGCAAAAGAGGCAGTTGCACACGCTAGAGAGTATATTTTAGATACCTTTGGTAAAGAGTATTTACCTGAAAAATCAAAACATTATGCAAGTAAAGCAAAAGGGGCACAAGAAGCCCATGAAGCAATTCGTCCAACCATGGTTGAGTTTACTCCAATGGTGGCAAAAGATTATCTGAATGCAGACGAGTTTAAACTCTATCGGCTTATCTATAACCGTTTCTTAGCCTGTCAAATGACCGAGGCACGTTTAGAGTCTCAAACCTTACTCTTTAATGGAGAAAAAAGTACCTTTAAGGCAAGTGGTAGAAAATTACTTTTTGATGGTTTTTATCGAGTAACAGGATATAGTGAAGCCGATAAACTATTACCCGAATTAAAAAAGGGACAAAAAGTTATTTTAGACGATATTAATCCTGCACAGCACTTTACTGAACCTCCTGCACGTTATAATGAAGCGAGTCTAATTAAAAAACTGGAGTCTTTAGGAATTGGTCGCCCAAGTACCTATGCCCCAACGATTACTATTTTGCAGACACGAAAATATATTAATATTGAAAAAAAACGTATTCATCCAACAGAAATAGCCTTTACCGTAATTGAGATGCTAGAAGAACACTTTGCTGAAATTGTAGACTCTTCATTTACTTCCAATATGGAGGCAGACCTTGATAAGATTAATGATGGTGCGTTGGACTGGCAAACACTTTTAGGTAACTTTTATGCTCCTTTTATGAAAAAAATTACAGAGGGAAAAGAGAAGATAAAAAGTCTAAAAATGGCGATTCCAACAGGAGAGATGTGTCCAAAGTGTGGGCATGAACTGCTTCGTCGTAAAGGACGTTTTGGAGAGTTTATTGCTTGTGGAAATTTTCCTAAATGTAAATACACCACCGATTTGGAAGGAAATGCTCCACCAGAGCCTGAAAAAACAGATATAAAGTGTGATAAGTGTGGGGAGTTTATGGTTATCAAAGATAGCCGTCGTGGTAAATTCTTGGCATGTTCAGCCTATCCTAAATGTAAAAATGCACAACCTTTAGTTCCTCCTCGTGAGTTGGATGTTCCTTGTCCTAAATGTGGTTCTAAAATTTTGGAAAAAGAGGGAAAACGAGGAACCTTTTATGGCTGTTCTAACTATCCTAAATGTCGATTTATTTCAAATGGAGAGCCTCTTGAACGAAAATGTCCAGAGTGTGAAAGTATGGTCGTTCATAAACTTTTAAAAACAGGAGAAGTTTATGAGTGTATTGAGAAAAAATGTAAATGGAAAGAGGCTGTTCCTGAAGATAAACTCAAAATGAAAGATGAGAAAAAAGAAGAGAAAAAGAAGGAAGATGAAAAAAAATCTTAAACTGGGAATTTTCTCAGATAGTCATACTCAAACAGCCATGCATAAAGAGGCTCTCTCTCATCTTTTAGAGATGGGTGCAGAGTATCTGATTCATGCAGGAGATATTATGCTCGAAGAGCATCTTCAACTCTTAGAAGATGCTCCTGTTCCTTATGTTTGTGTCTATGGCAACAACGATACCTCTCTAATTCCTCTTTATGGAAAATATAAACTCTACCGAGAACCTCACTACTTTGCTATTGATAATTTAAAAATAAAATTGATGCACATGCCTTACTATATGAATGCTGATACCGATATTGTTATCTCTGGGCATACACATATCTTTGACTGTTCACTTTATAAAGAGACACTTTTTCTAAACCCTGGGGAAGTTTGTGCAAGAGAGAAGCCCTTGATAGAGTGTGCTATTATTGATATTAAAGATGAAAAATATAGTGTGATTCACTATTTTAAAGAGCCACAATCTTTAGATTGGAAGAGTAAAAAGATAGATTTGTAAACTATTCTTAACCAACCATTAACTCTTTTTCCTTATAATTTCAAAAATAATATCTACATAAATAGAGGTAACATGGAAGAACTAAAAGATATAAAAGATATCGTTGAAGTACATGAGTACAGTCTCTTTATTCTTATGGGACTCACTAGCTTTCTCATTATACTCCTAGCTTTGCTTCTCTATTTTTTTAAAAATAGACGAAAAAGAGGTAAAAAGATTACGCCAAAACAGAGAGCTTTAGAGAAATTAAACCATATTGATTTTAGAGATACAAAATCAGTAGTCTATACATTTGAAGAAGAGGGAAGAGGCTTTTTAAATGAGAAAAATCAGAAAGAATTTGATTCAATTATAAAAGAGTTAACGATTTATAAGTATAAAAAAGAGATTCCCCCACTGGAGAGTAGTGTCGAGAAAAGAATCAAATCCTTTATAGGAGAACTTAAATGTTAAATAGTTTTACTTTTGAGTATCCCTTTGTATTTTTACTATTTATTCTTTTTTTAATTTGTAATAAATTTTGTAAACAAAAGGGAGTTTCTCTCTATTTTCCAAATATGATGATGCTTGAAAAAGCTTCTCAAAAAAATCGTTGGTTTTTAAAGAGTTTAAAAATTTTAGCATTTGTATTTTTAGTAATCGCATTAGCCAGTCCCATTCAAGAAGATACGGTTGTGATTAAGAATGACAAAGGTTATGAAATTTCACTGATTCTTGATGCAAGTGGTTCCATGAGTGAGTACAATAAATTTGGAATTGTTAAAGAGATTGTTAAAGATTTTGTAGACCAACGAAAACACGATAAACTAGCATTGAGCATTTTTGCTGATTTTGCATACGTTGCAGTACCATTAACTTACGATAAGAAAAGTATTAAGCGTCTTTTACAACGCTTGGAAGTAGGTATTGCAGGACGGCAAAAAACAGCATTGAACGAAGCTCTTTTTTTAAGTTCCAATCTCTTTAAAACATCAAAATCCAAAGAGAAAATTGCTATTTTACTAACCGATGGAATGGATAATACAGAGACTATTCCTTTGGAGGTTGCCATTAAAACAGCTAAGAAATATGGTATAAAAGTCTATACCGTAGGGGTAGGAAATGCAGGACGTGATTTTAATCCTGCTGTGCTTCAAAAAATTTCTAAAGAGACAGGTGGAAAATATTTTTCTGCCAATACTATAGAGAAGCTCAAAGAGATTTACAGCGTTATTAATACTTTAGAAAAATCAGAGATAAAAGCCGATAAATATGTAAAAAAAACCTACTATTTTCAGTACTTATTAGCTTTAGCTCTACTGTTTTTATTAGGCTACTTTATTGTAGCAAATAGGGAGTAAAAAATGATAACCTTTAATAATATAGAATTTTTATGGCTTTTACTACTGTTATTGCCTCTCTTTTACTTTTTGAAATCTAAAAAAAATGATTTAGAGAGTGTTTTTTCAAAAGAGGTATTAAAACGAGTAAAGCTTAAAAACAACTCTCTCTCTAAACGATGGAGAAGAGTGTTTTTACTTAATACGATTGCATTCACTATTTTAGCTTTAGCACGTCCACAGATAGATAATGGAGAGATAGAAGTAAAATCCAGTTTTATTAATATTGTTACAGCCATTGATATGTCTAAGTCGATGTTTGCTAATGATGTCTACCCTAGTCGTTTTGATTTTGCTAAAAAGAAATTTTTTGACTCGTTAGATTATTTTAAGCAGAGTAAGATTGCACTTATTGGTTTCTCATCACAAACATTTTTAATTTCACCTTTAACACAAGATTTTCACTCATTGAAATTTTTAGGTAAGAATCTTAATTTGGACTATTTGAACTTAAAAGGTACAGATATTATGGTTACATTAGAGTCTGCAAATAATCTATTTGGAAATGAGAAAAAGAAAACATTGCTTATTTTTACTGATGGAAGTGACCAAAAAGAGTTTTCTAAAGAGATAGCCTATTGTAAAAAGAGTAATATCGTTGTCTACATCTATAACATAGGCACAGATAAAGGTGGAGTTATAAAAGATAAAAATGGTGTTCTAAAAGATAGAAGTGGAAATATTGTAGTGGTTAAAAGAACGGACAATATCAAGAAACTTGCCATGAGTACAGGTGGTGCATATATGAAATATTCATTAGCCCATGACGATATAAAGCTTTTAGCCGATACGATTCAAAATTCATATCAAAATAAAAAAGAGGAGAATTCAACGATAAAAGATAGAAGAGAGCTGTTTGTTTATCCTCTATCTTTTGCTCTTTTATTCTTTTTTGTTGCACTTTTTTCTATTCCTAAATTACAAAAACGAAAGGAGAACAGATGAGATACCTTATAAGTTTAATCTTTTTTTCACTTTTTTTATCGGCTTCTCTTTTAGATTTTAGCTACTTAAAAGAGGCAAAAGAGGCATATAATGATAAAAATTACACTAAAGCCCAAGAAAATTATGCCAAAGTAAATAGCGATGAGGCTAAGTTTAATGAAGCAGACAGCCTCTATCGTCAAAAAAAATATAAAGAGGCAATCGAAGCGTATCAGACTATTGTTGAACCAAAATTAGAAGCAAAAAAACTGCACAATATTGGTAATGCTTACGCACAAATGAAAAAGATAGACAAAGCAATAAAATCCTATGAAGATGCTTTAAAATTAGGAGAGGACAAAGATACAAAGTTTAATCTCGAACTCCTAAAAAAGAAAAAAGAAGAGCAAAAAAAGAAAGAGGATAAAAAGAACGACAAAAAGAATAAAGATAAAGAGAATCAAAAAGATAAAGACGATAAAAATAAAAAAGATTCTAAAGAGAAAAAAGATTCAGATAAAAAGAAGTCTGAAGATGAGAAAGATAAAGAACAGAAAGATAAAGATAAAGAAAAGAAAGAAGCCGAGAAAAAGAAAAAAGAGCAAGAAGAGAAGAGAGATAAAGAAAAGAATAAAGAGAAAAGAAAGCAAGAACAGCAGATGAATGAGCAGAATAAAACAGAAGTTCCTATTAGCAATATGGAAGAGAGAAAATGGCAAAAAATGCTCAATCAAAGAGGGGTAAATACCTTGATGATACCACTTAATAAAGGAAAAAAAGAGAATGAAACAAACCCTTGGTAAAACAATAAAACTATTTTTAATACTTATTTTCACAAGCTTTGGCTTTGCAGAGGTAAAAGTATCTTTAAGCTCTGCAACGGTTTATGAAGGAGATACAGTTAATTTTATTATTACAGCAGATGGAAATGACATCTCCTTTCCTAAAATTAATGAGATAGAGGGAAATCCTATCCTTGGTAGGTCTTCTTCGGAATCCATCTCGATGATTAATACTAAAATAACACGAACCACCTCTAAAACATACAGTTTTAGGGTTTCAAAATCACTTGTTATTCCTGCCTTTATTGTTCAAGTAGATGGAAAAGAGTATAAGACAAAAGAGTTGACTTTAAACGTATTAAAACCGACAGCGAGTAAAAAAGGTTCTGAGTTTATGGTTGAACTCTCTCTTGATAAAAATGAATCGTATGTGGGAGAAGCATTGACTCTAAGTATCTCTTTTAAAGCAAAACATAATGCTCGTGCAGACCAAGTACAGTTGGGAGAACCCAAACTAGAAGATTTTTGGGTCAAGAAAAAAGAGGAGATAACGCACACTACAGAGGGAGATTATATTGTTCAGACACTTCATTACACACTTTTTCCTCAAAAGTCAGGCGAGTACACTATTCCTGCCATTGAGACATTAGTAGGCAAGGTTGCACGCCGACAACGACATAGTGGTGGTTTTTTTGATGACCCATTTTTTAACAGTATGAGCCAACCATTAAATTGGCAAAAAGTTTATTCAAATAGATTAAAACTAAAGGTAAAGCCTTTGCCACAGGGGTTGGAACTTTATGGAAACTATCAAATTCAAGCAGAAGTTGATAAACAAAAAGTAGAAGCAAATAAACCTGTTAATTTGAGTATCTCGGTTAAAGGAGAAGGAAACATTGATGATGTTAAAAAGTTTGAACTTGATATTGCAAACGTTATTATCTACGCTGATGAACCAAAAATAACCTCTAAAGAGGTTCATGGTATTTACCAAGGAGTCTTTAGAGAAAAAATAGCCTTGATTGCCGACCAAAACTTTACTATTCCTGCTTTAACCTTAGAGTATTTTGATAAAGTGACCAAAACTGTTAAAACAGTTCATACGGAGCCTATTGATATTGAGGTTTTAGGAGCAACAAAAACAACAGCTCATCAGGCATCAACAATTGAGGTTAGCCCAAGTCAAATTGTTCAAACTCCTGCTAAAATAAAAACTAAAATAGTGATGAAAAAAGAAGATGCCTATCTTAAATACCTTTTCTTAGCTATTGGAGTTATTCTTGGTATTCTGCTGATGGTTTTAGTCAATTTATTGAGTAGAAACAAGAAAAAACAGGAAGTAAGCATAATTAAGATGATAAAAAGAGCCAAAGATGATAGAACATTATTTAATCTTTTATTACCCTATTCAAAAGAGCATAAACGTATCTCAAATGCCTTAAATCAGTTAGAAGAGAACCTTTATAAAGGGACTTCACACAAAATCGACAAAGAAGATTTAATGGATTTTTTTGAAGAGAGAGAGTTGAAGGGTGCAAAGTTTATAGATATTTAAATATTTAATTTGCTATGATTCCCACTAAAAAAGGTACAGTATAGATGGAAAAAAGTAAGTATCTACCTGTGGGGTCGAATATTGGAGGTCATTATGAGATTATTGACGTTCTAGGAGATGATGATTTTGAAATTCTGTATTTGGTTCGGGATAACCATCGAAAAGGGAGTTTTTTTGTATTAAAAGAGCTTTTTTTAGAGACATTTTCCTCTCGAAATAATGAGTCTGTTTTTACAATACCAGAAGCACAAGGTGTTTTTGATAAACAGAAGAAAGAGATAATTTTAGAGATAGATACAGCGAAAAAAAAGAGGCAAAATAGTGAAGTTAAGACGTATGGATACATTAAAGATAATCATACCGTCTATACAATTATGGAATTTACAAATAATTTTAATTTAGAGAGTTATCTACATTTTCAGCCACGAGATGAAATATCTCTTCCCTCTTTAGAGTTAACAGATAAGAAAACAAAAAAGAAATCTTTTTTATTTCTCAAAATATTGATTATTACAGTTCTTATTGTTGCTGGTTTAGCACTTTATGCCTATAAAATGCTCAAAGAAGATAGAGATAAAACGGAAGAGAAACCACAGGTTGTGGTAACTCAAACACCTATTCATCATCCTGAATTGTTAAACCGAACCGAGACTACTAACTCTAAAACTAGAGTTGAAACAGAAGTTAAAGAGCCAAAAAATGAAGAGACAAAAGTCGTTTCTTCTCATGATGAGTACCTTCCTGTTACTGAAACAAAATCAGTAAATGAGATAAATATCGAAGAGAAAAATGAAACTCAAAAATATTTGGATACGCTTGAGGATGATGCTATCTATATTGATAATGAAGTAGAAGAGATTCCAGAGCAAGAAGAAGTTCCCAAAACTGTTGTTGTCCCAAAAGTTGAGACTCTTCCTATCAAAGAGGTTGAACAAGTTTCATTGGGAACAAGAATTGAGCCAACATTAAATAGTGGAATTTCATTAGGTACACCCATTCTAAAAAACTCAACAGACCCCTTTAATCGAGTGGCTATTAAAGATTTCTTAGATGAATTTATTGCATCTTCAGCTACAGGCTCAGTAGAAGATATTGCCTCTAAGTATGATTATCATGTAGACCGATATTTCTCTTTAAAAAATGTGACTCAGGCGACTATTAAAGAAGATAAGCGTCGCTATAATAAAAGATGGACAAAGAGAGAGTTTACTATCGAAGAGTTTAAAATTATAAAAAAATATCAGAAAGATGGTACAGACTATTGTGATATTAAAACAACAACTAAATGGAAAGTCTCAACAAATAGTGGCAAGAAAGCAACAGGTAAGAGTCGAGGTTTTATGACAATAAAGAAAACAACCAATGGCTATAAAGTAAAATCAATCTATACGCTTAAATAGCTAAAAAAAATTAAAGGTAAAGAATGAATCTAACACATTTAGATGAAAATAATAAACCAAAAATGGTGGATGTCTCAGATAAAGAAGAGAGTACGCGTGTTGCTGTAGCATCAGGAGTTATCGAAGTGACTCCTGATGCTTATGAGGCTGTGGTAGAGAATATTGCTAAAAAAGGGCCTGTATTGGAAACAGCAGTTATTGCTGCTATTCAAGGTGCAAAAGAGACCAGTAGGCTAATTCCTATGTGTCACCCTTTGATGTTGACATCTATAAAAACAGATATAGAAGAGCTTTCAGACCTTCCTGGCTTTAAACTGACCGTCCGTGCAAAACTTAAAGGTAGAACAGGTGTTGAGATGGAGGCTCTTATGGGTGTTTCTGTAGGTCTTTTAACTATTTACGATATGCTCAAAGCAATAGATAAAGGGATGGTTATTCGCAACATACAATTAGAAGAGAAAACAGGAGGAGTATCAGGTGCTTTTAGACGCTAATTCTTGTGAAAAACCAAAGATAGAGTATCCTTGTGAATGGGGTTATAAAATAATAGGAACAGACAAGCTTAAACTCGAAGCCGTTATTTTTGAAGTGATGGGAAGCCGTAACTATAAAAATAAGGGAGGAAATAGCTCTAGTAAGGGGAAGTTTCACGCTTTGAGTACAGCCTGCCAAGTTGAATCACAAGCAGATAGAGATGCTATTTTTAAAGCATTTCAAAATCATAAAGATGTCAAGATGGTTATTTAACCATCTTGAGTTGTTCTCTTTTTATCTAACACTTTTTGTGTCTGTAGAGCTGTTATCATAGATAATATAACATAGGTTAAGAAGAAGTAAAGTCCTACTTGAATCTCTGCTTCACTAATACCTCCTGTATTACTGGTAAAGTAGACCAAAAAGGTTGCTACTACAAAAACATCAATCATTGACCACTTTCCTATCTGTTTAAAAAATGACACCATCTTTTGATTCCATGGATGTTCATAAAAAATTAACATAAACGTTAATGTCAAGCTTTTGATAGCAGGAAGCAAAATAGAAAAGAGCAAAATAGTAAAAGCAACTGCAAACTCTCCACTATGGTAAAGCTTTAGAATAGAACCAATAATTCCCTTGGATTCAAATGATAAAATAACATCTCCTAGATAATCTACCTGTTTATGAATGGTTACCATAAGGATTGGATTAACTAAGCCATAAATCAACGCAATAAAGGTAGTAAAACTTAGTAGCATTGTTCCTCCTCTAAGGGTACAGATAAAGGTAAAAAGAAGTGTAAGAAGAAGCGTTCCCATAAAGTAATAGAGATTTAATTCTGCCATTTTTTTTGATTTCTGTTGCTCTTTTTTTAGTTTTTCTAATGTAATTTTACTCTCATTTTTAACCAAGCCCAAAGAGATAATCGCCGTTAATTCATCTATTCGTTCCGATGCTAAACCATTTGCATCACAAGCCTTGGCAATTTTACTGGTATTGATTTCATAACTTTTTGAGTATTTATAAGTTACAAATCCAAAATAGACCAAACTAGAAAGAAGTAGTAGAGAGATAATGACTCGTAAGATTTTCATCATTCATTAACCTTAAAATAGATAAGTTTTGTACTTAAAATAGCTTTATTGTTATTGTCTGAAACCATAAGGTATCTATTTTTTCCAACTTTTGCAAGCCCTTCATAATTACTGATATTAATACCTGTTTGTCCTGTATAGGTTGTTAGAACTTCGGTTTTACAAAAATGTTTCTTATCGCACTTATTTAGATAGAGCTTTTTTAGAGTAATATGCATCGGTTCAAATACGCTTGTAAAGGCTCGTTCTAAGATAAGCAGATGGTTATCATCCATAACTTCAATCGCTGTAACAGCCGAATTTTTATATTTTTCAGCCTGAAAATGCCACTTTTTTCCTTTGATAGAATAGACCGTCTGTTGAGTTGTTTTCTTCTTATGCAATGGATATTCGGCTACAGTTAATAAGCCATACTTCTTGTGCCATGCAAGTGCTTCAAAAATCTTATTAGTTCCTTGATAGTTCTTTTTATTTTTTAACTCTTTTGTTAATTTTTGATTTTTCCCAAGATAGCCTTTTTTAGAAATAGAAGCAATTCTAGGAGAACGTTCAAACGAAAGATAAAGATTACCTTTATTATCATGGGTCAATCCTTCAGTATCATATTTAGAAGGTCTCTTTTTTTCATCTATCTTATATGCAGATAAATAGTTTAGATTCATTATTTTTTCTTTAAAATCAGCAGAAAAAGTGTAGAAGTTCCCTTTATCTCCAACCATATAGAGTTTATGACTCTTGTTATCGTAGCTAAGGTCTGAGATTTCAGAGAAAGGTATAGTTTGTTTAGGAGGATAGATTAAACTGCGTTCATCTAAAATCGTAATGGCTGATTTACTAGGAATGCCATTGGCATGAGCAATAGAGTTATTGAGTGTACACCCTGTAGATAAAAATAAAAAAGGGGTTAAGGTTAATAAGTTTTTCATAGTAGATTATGACCTTTTATTTATTATAAAAATCTAAAAATGAGCATATTGGAAACTTTAAATCCTTTATTAATCAAAAAAGGGATAAAATAATCATTGTTAATAAATAATAACAATTATTGGAGTTTTTTTTGAAAAGTAATCAATATTCGGTAAAGGTTTACGAGACTACGATTGATGATGAAGAGGAATTTATACTGTTTTTTGAAACAAACTATATGTTATTCAAAGATCATCTTATCCTAATTCATGGTCATTTAAGTCAAAAGATTAAAGAGTATCTTGAGTTTAAATCATTGACCTATTTACATAATGTAGAGTTGCCAAAAGGAAGAAGCCGTAAAGCCTTGGAAGAAGAGCTTCAAATTGAACGTAGTGCAAGTGCCGTATCAGTACAGATTGCAGAAGCAAAATTAAAAAAAATCTCCTCTAAATTACAAAATAATTTAACTGTATTAGACACAATGATTCGTAGTGGACGAGAGATAAATATTGAGGGAGACCTATTACTCCTTAATCGTGTTAATAGTGGTGCAACGATTAATATAGAAGGTAATTTAATTATTACAAATGTTGTAGAGGGTGCTATTCGTTGTTATGGAAACTTTATGATGTTAACAGCTTCTCCAAAAGCCAATATAATTTTTCATGGAGTTGAAGTCGATAATGACCTTTTGAAGAATAAACTTAATAGAGTTGAATTAAAAAATAATGAGATAATCATAACCCCTGTGTTAAAAAAGGAGATAAGTTGGGCATAGTAATTGCAGTAATCAGTGGAAAAGGTGGTGTTGGCAAAACAACAGCTACTGCGAACCTTGGTTTAGGAATTGGTCTAAATGGTCAAAAATGTGTCGTCGTTGACTTTGATATTGGTCAACGTAACCTTGATATGATTTTAGGTCTAGAAAATCGTGTGGTGTACGATATGGTTCAAGTTATGGATGGCGAGGTAAGCTTGAAACAAGCATTAATTAAAAGTAAGGTAAGTGAAAAACTTTTCTTTTTAGCTGCTTCACAAAGTAAAGATAAATCAGTACTAGACTCTAGCAAGGTCGAAAAATTAGTATTGCAACTAAAAGAAGATTTTGATTTTGTTATTTTAGACTCTCCTGCTGGTATTGAGAGTGGATTTGAACACACTATTGAGTTTGCAGATGCAGCTATTGTTGTGGTTAATCCTGAAGTCTCTTCGATTCGTGATGCAGACAGAGCAATAGGTATTTTAGACTCCAAATCAAATAAAGTAAAACAAGGAGAAGAGGTTGCAAAGTATCTAGTTATTAATCGTATCGTAGCCGATATGGTTGAGAGTGGAGAGATGCTAAGGAGTGATGATATTTTAGATATTCTGGATATTAAACTTTTAGGAAAAGTTCCTGAAGATAAAGGGGTTATTGATGCATCAAATCAAGGAAAACCCGTTATTTTGGATAAAAAATCAATTGCAGGGCAAGCATATTCTCGAATCTCAGGACGACTTTGTGGTAAGCAGATTGATATGAAAGATATTGAAATTTCAGATTCTGGACTTTTCAAAAAAATAGCAGGGATGTTTAGGTAATGTTTATATTTGATTTTTTTAAAAAGAAGCAGAGTGCTTCTGTTGCAAAAGATAGGTTAACGATTGCCATTATGTCAGATAGAAAAAACTCGACAAATTATCCTTTTATGGATGAGATGAAAAAGGAGATTATTGACGTGGTCAAAAAGTATATTGGTGTAAGAGGGATTGAGATTAAAAAAGAGTTTGATGGAGATTTTGAAGCACTCTCTATTGATGTTATGTTAGAGAAGTAGATTAAGCTATTTTTATCTTAGTCTACGTCTCTTGACTAACTACTCAAGAACTTCAGGAATTCTAATCGCTTGACCTGGATAAATAAGATCAGCATTTTTAATTACCTCTATATTTGCATCAACAATATGGGTATACTTAGAGCCATCATCATAATATTTAGTGGCAATTGCCCAGAGGGTATCGCCTTTTTCAATGGTATAAAAAATCTCTTCAGGAATTTCGCGTATATTCTCTTCTGAAATTTGTTCCATTGTAATAAGTTGGTTGGCATCTACTTGTGAAATACCCTCTACATTTCCTGCAATCAAAATGGCTTTTTCTCGTACAGGATAATCTTGTGCAACTCCTGCAAGAGATACCAGCTCCTCTTTGACATCAACAACAAGACCATCTACTGGTAACTCTGAAAAACTACTCTCTATCTCTTCTTTTATTGCAGTAGAATCATCGCCTTTTCCCAATAAACTCTTACCTGCACCCGATACAAAATCAAAAAAACCCATCTTCGTTCCTTTTATTATTTTAATCTAAAAAATAGAAATTTAGATTGTTAAAAATTATTATATTCTAATAACCTTAAGACTCTTTCAGAATTCTTGGTAAGGTAATACCTGTTTGGCTCTGATATTTCCCTTTTCTGTCTTTATAGGTTGTTTCACAAGCCTCATCGCCCTGTAAAAATAGTACTTGTGCAATTCCCTCATTTGCATAAATTTTTGCAGGAAGTGGTGTTGTATTTGAAATTTCAATAGTAATATGCCCTTCAAACCCAGGTTCAAAAGGGGTCACATTGACGATAATCCCACAACGAGCGTAGGTACTTTTTCCTAAACAGATTGCCAATGTATCACTTGGCATCTTAAAATACTCTATGGTTCGTGCTAATGCAAATGAGTTTGGTGGAACAATACAGACATCGCCTGTAAAATCTACCACATTATTATCATTAAAATCTTTTGGGTCAACCACTTCGGCATTAATATTGGTAAAAATTTTAAACTCATTACTTACACGAATATCATAACCATACGAACTTAACCCATAAGAGACCACACCCTCTCCAACCAATGCTTCACAAAATGGTGTAATCATCTCTTCATTAAGTGATTTCTCTCGTATCCAACTGTCTGCTTTTAATCCCATCTATTACCTTTGTTTATTTTATAATCGTATAACACGAATATTCGCATTACTTTTTAGCTTGTTAAAGAAGTCTTGTCCTGCTTGAACACGTTGCTCTTGCATCCATTGATTAGCTACAGCATTTTTAACAGCTTGAAATCCACTCTGCTGTTGACCTTTTGATTTTACAAAATATGCAAGAACCCCTTGAGCTGTTTTCACAGGAGAGGTAAAGGAATTTGTAGGTGTTTTATTAATAAGCTCTAACAACTGAGGAGTCATTTCATTTGAAGAGGCTAAAATATTCTTCTTTTTAACCCCTTGAACGGGTCGCATTGGATTAGCAATGGCTTCTTTGATTTTTTTAACACTTGGTGCAAGGTAAACAACCAAACTCATCTGTACAGGTGCTGATGAAAAGGCTTCTTTATGTGTGTTGTAATAGCTTTTTAGTTCACTCTCACTTGGTGGAGTTACCGAAGCTACAATATGCTCTCGAAAGAAGTGTTCTTTCTCTATTTCAGTAGTCAATTGTTTAATATAGCTCTCCCAAGTAAGACCTTTTTGAGCTAGAACATCTTTCATTTGTGCTTGGCTCATCCCTTTAGATGATGCAATCGCCTGTACTTTTGCTTGAATCTCTTCATGGCTTATTTGAATATTTGCCTTTTTTAAAGCAGACTTTTCAAGTCTATCTCTAATAAGAGCCTCAACAGCTGCTTGTTTACTCATGTTCATTTTTTGTTGAACGGCTTGAATCTCTAGCGTTGTAATCGCTTCGCCTTCTACATCTATTGCTACAGCATCAATCACTTGTGCTTGTGCAGTAATAAGAGAAAAAAGAAGAAAAGGTAAAAGTTTTTTCATTGGCATATCCATTTATTTTTAATAGAATGATTATATCAAAATAGATTTATAAAACAAATTAATATTAAAAGTGTAAAGTATCACTTGACACAAATATTTTTTTACTATATAATACTTCAATTATTTATGAGGAATCTATTATGTCATTCAAAATGAAACATCTTATGGAAGCAACGGGCGAGAGTAAATCGACCATTCTTTTTTATGTAAAAGAGGGTTTGTTGCCAGAACCTGAGAAGCCAAAACCAAACTTACACCTTTATGATGAGTCTTGTATTAATATTATTAAATTTATAAAATATCTTCAAAATCAATTCTCTTATACCATTGCTCAAATTAAAGCTGTCTTTTCTGAAAATAAGTTTACCTTTTCTGATGATTTTTCGATGATGCTTCGCTCTTTGGAATTGATGGCAGGTAGCCCAAATGCAAAGTGGTATAACGATGAAGATTTTTTAGAGCTTAGTAATTTAAGAGAAGAGGAGTTAAACGACTATTTGGCTAAAGGTTGGCTTTTTAGGCAAGAGAGAGGCTTTTCTACACAAGAGCTAAAGTTGGTAGAGCTATTTAAAAGAGCAAAAAAATTAAAACTAAATGAAAAACTTTTTGATACTTATGTAACATCAGCCATTAAGATGGCAAAGATAGAGTATGCGTTGGGTTCAGAACTTTTAGAGAGTGATAAAACGCGAAACAATGAACATTATGAGCTGTTGTTTGACTCTATTTTGACACTTAAACCTTATATCTTTAATATGCACACCATGCAAGAGCATCAAAAACAGATGGAGAATAAATAGTTATGAAAAAGTTGTTTCAAATTGGAGGGTTTATCCCCTATATATTTATTATTTTTTTAAATGCCATGACCGATTTAGGGCATAAAATAGTGTTGCAAAACACCATTTTAAAAGCGTATGATGGGGCAGACCTCATCATTTTAACGGCGATTGTCAATGGCTTGATTTTGCTTCCATTTATATTTTTGTTCTCTCCTGCTGGTTTTTTGAGTGACAAATACCCAAAAGTACAGATTATTAGGGTTGCTTCTCTTTTGGCTGTGGTTATTACAACTTTTATTCTTATCTCTTACATTATGGGTTGGTTTTGGGTTGCCTTTGGATTGACTTTTATTTTAGCAGCTCAATCGGCTATCTATAGCCCTGCTAAATATGGACTACTTAAAGAGATGGCAGGAAACGAGCAGTTGACGTTGGCAAACTCGGTGGTGCAGTCTATAACCATTATCTCTATTTTGGCAGGAACAATTATCTACTCTATCTTCTTTGAGTGGTTTTTACCAAATGGGGTAAAAGATACCAGTGAGATTTTACAATACATCTACCCTTTGGGCTTTGCTTTAATTATTGCTTCGGTTATAGAATTTTTGTTCTCTTTACGTCTTATTAAAAGCATTCAAATCAAAAAGAACATGCAGTTTAAACCTAAAAAATATGCAAATTTGACCTATTTAAAGGGAAATATTAAACTGCTTCAAAAATCTTCAACAGTTTGGCTCTCTATTATTGGTCTCTCTATTTTTTGGGGAGTCTCTCAGTTGGTTATTGCTATTTTTGGGGCTCATCTAAAAACCAATATGGGCATAGACAACACGGTTATTGCTAATGGTCTGTTGTCGCTTTCAGGTTTGGGTATTGTTATTGGTTCTCTGCTTGTGAGCCGTTTTTCGCGTAACTATATAGAGACAGGGATTATTCCTGTGGGTGCATTGGGAATTACAGTAACGCTTTTTTGTATACCTATGCTTGACTCCATAACGTCTTTAGGTGTTCTATTTTTCTTCTATGGAATCTTTTCAGGTCTATTAATTGTTCCTCTTAATACCCTTATTCAGTTTGTAACCCCTAAACGGATGATGGGTAAGGTTTTAGCAGGAAATAACTTTATGCAAAATGCTGTGATGTTTGGGTTTTTACTCTTAACCACGCTGTTTGCTTACGTTGGATTAGACAGCTCTAACCTCTTTATGG
>CAYPCV010000050.1:0-5823 GCA_964409295.1 uncultured Sulfurovum sp. | reverse complement strand
CAAATCCTACTTACCTTTGTAGATATAGATACAGAAAATAGTTCGATTATACTATTTGAACAAGAGGATATAATAGAGAAAGCTTTTGTGGTTAAGATGATAGACAAACAGTATAGAAATAATTTGGATATGTTTACTATTGGAATATTTGCTAAAATTGAATTAAAGGAAGCAGAGGCTAAAAAAATATTAGGAGATATTCAAGGAGTAAGAGTGATAGAGAATAGAGCTGTAAGAAGAAGAGTTAGTGAGTTTTTGATAGAAAGTGAAGGATATTATAATTGAATTTAAGTTTAAAAAATAAATCCTAAATAATAATTATTATGCTATTCTATTTAATTAAAAACTGTGAGGAAAATCATGAATAAATTAAAATCTTTTTTAGAAGCGTATCGTTTGATAATATTTGCTGTAGCCATTGGATTGGGCTTTTATCTTTTAGCAGGCATGGCTTTTTCAGAGGTGCAAGCTCGGCTTATTGGCGTGATTGCTTTTTTGGTTACATTATGGACAAATAATGGTCTGCATATGGGGGTGGTCTCTTTGCTTCCTATTATACTGTTTCCCATTTTTGGACTGGTTGAATCCAAAGATGTGGTCTCTAACTACTCTAAAACTACTATTTTTCTTTTTGTTGGGGGATTTTTACTTGCTATTGCTACCGAAAAGTCACAACTGCACAAACGTTTAGCGACCAAACTGCTTTCTCTGTTTCCCAATACACCACGAGGGGTTCTTTACTCTTTGATGTTAACAGCAGGTTCTTTGAGTTCTATTTTGTCTGATACGACAACAGCACTTCTGATTATTCCTATCGCTGCGTTTTTAACGGAAAATCCTGATTATAAATTTCGTCTGCTTTTGGGGGTGGCGTATGCCTCGTTAATTGGAGGGATTATTACCCCTGTTGGCACACCTCCAAACTTGATTTTGATGGATTTTATCGAGAGTAATGGATTAGAGATGATTCCTTTTGCTACATGGACGGTTATGATGTTGCCTTTGGCGATGGTTATGATGGTTACAGCTGCTGAAATTTTACTTTATGGTCTAAAAAAAGAGGATTTTGTACTGGTTAAAATTGATATGACCAAAAAACCTTTAACGGTTAATCAAAAAAAATTGGTTTGGATTCTCTCTTCTTTAGCTCTGATTTTGGCTGTAAATCCTATCTTGAAATATCTTTTTGATATTCATATTAATGAAAAGCTTACTCTCTTAGCCTTTGGATTATCTCTGTTTTTACCAAAAGTTGACTTACTTGAATGGAAAGAGGATTTTGCAAAAATTCCTTTTGCTATTATCTTTCTGTTTGGGGCAGGGTTCTCGATTGCTATGGCATTTCAAAAGACAGGGCTTGCCACCGAGATAGCCAATATTTTAGTGAGCTTTAACTACTTGCCACCAATTATCTTGATGTTTATTATTGGTTTTGGTGTGGTATTTGCCACAGAGTTAACGAGTAATACAGCATTGACTTCTATTATGATTCCTATTATTTACCCATTTGCAATACAGAGTGGATTAGACCCAATGTTGTTTATGTTGATTGTTGCTATCTCTGCAAGTTATGCGTTTATGTTGCCTATTGCGACTGCACCAAATGCCATAGCAATGTCTACAGGACATGTAAAAACAACACAGATGATACAGAGAGGAATATTTTTAAATATTGCAGGAATTTTAATTACATTTACGGTTGCATTGACTTATTGGAAGATGTTCTTGTAGAGATAGTCGGCAAAAGCCGACTCTTTAAAACTTATGCGTCATAAACATCTGTTTTGTTAAATTTCATTGCCAATAGAGCATAGAAATGAACTCTGTATTTACTTCTGTTTGAGCTACCAAGCTCTGCACATACTTCTTGAATTGCACTGTCTAACTCTGCATCATCATTGCTTAGTCCCAATTTTTTCTTTAAAAAATTCTTTTTAACTGTTTCTAGCTCATCTGCTTGACCACAAGCTACAGTTGCTGTATCTTTGTTGTAAATTACAGGTCCTAATCCTTTAGTAACTTTAGAAATAAATTCATCTGTAATACTTAAGTTTAGTTTTTTTGCTTCGGCTATCATTTTTTCTATTATATCGTCTCGTTTACCCATGGTAAAGCTCCTTAAATTGTTAATATGGAAGCATTAATTATATCGAATAGAGCTTGTACTTTAAAGGGGAATTAAAAAAACAATATTTATTTTTTTATGTTATAATATAATAAATATTGTTTTTGGAGTTAAAATATGAAGCATTGTATTGTAGGGGATGTTCATGGAGAGTATCGAGCTCTTTTAAATTTGGTAGCAAAGACCCCAAAAGGAACAGCATTCATTTTTGTAGGAGATTTAGTTGACCGAGGTTCTCATAGTGCTCATGTGATACAATTTGTACGAAAACATAAGTTTGCATGTGTACGAGGAAATCATGAAGAGATGATGATTGAGTATGGAACTTCATTTATTCATTCTATTGAAAATAATGAACCTATCGTGCAAGATAATAAATGGTTACGAAATGGAGGTAGAGAGACACTTCTAGCCTATGGATTGGTTGCAATCCGAGGAAAAGAGCTTGTGCCTCATGTCTATATAAAAGAGTTTCTTTTTCAGTTCAAAGAAGATATTGAGTGGTTAAAGGGGCTTCCTCTTTTTTTAGAGTTGGGTATTAAACATCCATCTTCGGGGCGAACGGTGGTGGTTTCTCACTCTTCTATCTCTTCGGTATGGGATATACGTTATAAAAATCAATACTCCAATATATTTAAAGAGACGGTATTATGGCATAGAACAGAACCTTTGGACCAAGCAAAGATATTTAATGTATTTGGACATACTCCACAGGTCTATAGTGCAGATATAAAAAAACATTATGTTAATATTGATACAGGATGTTATATTAAGGGAAAAAAAGGTTATGGATTGCTTTCTGCTTACTGTATTGAGAGTGGAGAGGTCTACTCTTCGAGTGATATAAATTAAAGGATTGTGATGATTGTTCCTATTGTAGAAGTTATTCCTGAGTTGGATGCAATGAAAAAATATCCCAAAGAGCTGTATGCTATTGGGAATCAAGCGTTATTAAAACGACCTAAAGTATCTATTGTTGGGACAAGAAGACCCTCGAACTATACCAAGCAGTTTACCTATGCTTTAGCACAAGCATTGAGTAGCAGAGGGGTAGCTATTGTTTCAGGTGCTGCTATGGGTGTTGACAGTATTGCTCATCATGCTGGAAAACCTGAGAACAGCATTGCCGTAGTTGCTAATAGCTTAGATGTTCGTTACCCTTCTATTAATAAGAATCTTATCGAAGCTATAGAGAGACAGGGTTTAATGTTGAGTCAATTTCCTGCTACCTTCAAGGCAACGCCTTGGAGTTTTGTGGTTCGAAATGAGTTAGTTGTAGCCTTGGGGGATGTTTTAATTGTGACCGAAGCCGATGAAAACTCTGGTTCTATGCGTTCTGTAGAGTTTGCTTTGAAAATGGGAAAAGAGATTTATGTTTTACCTCAACAGTTAGATGAGAGTAGGGGAACAAACCATTTACTAGAAAATGGGTTGGCAAAGCCTATTTACAATATAGAAGCATTTGCTAACCGTTATGGTGTTGAGCCAAGCAGTGATATTTTAAAAGATGAATTTTTCTATTTTTGTCAAAAATCTCCGACACTAGACAGTGCCATAGAGAAGTTTGAGGATAGAGTTTATGAAGCAGAATTAGAAGGTATTATACGAATAGAGGGTGGATTAGTCCACTTGGTCTGACGATTCTTCTTCTAACTCTTTATGTTCCAAGGCGATGGGATAGACAATTTTTCCATCATGTTCAAAATATAAATCATCTGTAGGAAAGTGAACATGGTTTTTAGTCTTTATAAACTTCATCTCATTACCTTGAAGCAGAGAATCGTCTATATTTTTACTATGACTTTTAATCCATACAGGATATTTACTGGTATTTAGCACCCAAAAGTCAGTATAGTCAATCTCTTTATCATGTTGAATTTTTACTCCATGACTTTGATTACTTGCAATACCTTTGAGTAAAAAAATATCATGATAAAAATCATCAATGCAAGATTCATCTAAAATATCGCCTTTTCCATTTCGTGAAACATATGCGATAATATCAATATTATCATCGGTTTTTTCATTGATAAGTGTATAGAGCTTCTTTTTATCGTTGAGTTTCTCCATTCCTTTAAATGAGTAGTAGGCATTAATATGCCCTTTTAAAATCATATTCTGAAAGTTATCAAAATAGAGGTTTTCATCTCTAATTTTTTTATCTTTAATCATATTGGATATTTTTTTTCCAAAACTTTCACTTCGTTGGGAGATATTTTTATTTAAAATAGGCTCAATATGTTTGTCATTAAGTATGCCAATATAGCCTAAAAAGTTGTTCATCTTATCGCCAATGTAATTAAAACCTCTGCTTATAAAGTTGTTTTTTCCTAAAATTCTCTCGATTAAAGTTAGTAGATATGAGAGTGCAAAGACTTCTAAAATAGGTGCAAACCATGAGCTGGTCATCCAAATAAATATTTTTGCAATAATTACCCATAGTGCTTTAAAGAATCCGATAACCAATACTTTTAACTCGACAAATACAGCCAAATGTGTTAATACATCTGTAACATACATTAGCCAAACACCAATACCTAAAGGAAATACAAAAAGGATAAAGTTTTTAATTTTTGTTCTAAAATTAATAGCATTGTAGTATTGAAAAAGCTCTTGAAAAGGTTTTTTGAAGTGTCGTAAAATATGTTTTTCCAACCATTTAGATAGAAGATTATCAATAAACCAACGTTTTATTCCTAAGAGTAGACCTTGAAAAAGGGTAAGTGTTTTTAAAAAATGAAGAAATTTTAATTTAGATAAAAACCACAAAGAGAGAATAGAGGATTTGAAAATAAGTACAATAGCAACCATATATCCCATAATATAATTATAGGATATAGGATGAATATAGGAGAGTAGAGCCATAATCGCAACAGGTACTAAAATTGCAATAAGGGCTTTATATCGTCTTTTCATAAAGCTTTTTAGTCGTCAGACTCTACAGTATCGGTTGCATAGACACCTGTTAGTGTCTTCCAAATAATTGAAGCATTTAGACCAACCCATATAATAAGTGCAACCGAGATTGTTCCTGCCCAACCCATTTGCGTTAAATTATCAAATTCAATGATTCCATAAGAGTTAAGCCCCCATAAAAAGGCAGCAATAACAATTAAAATAAAAAATGTTCCACCCCAACCAATACTTTGGAATATTGATTTAATAGCAAGAATCCAAATACCAAGCATAAAAATAATTGCAAAAGGTGTAAATCCAGATAAAATATCTTGTTGAGAGATGTAGCTAATAAAGTGATGCCCTGTTGGGTTCCATGTTCCTAGAGCAAGCCCAAAAGACATTAATAGTGTAACCCACCATCGTAATGAACTCTCTTGTTTGCCTTTTTTGGTTGTTTTTGTATTTTTTAGTAAACTTGACATGTAAATAATCCTTTTGTATATTGTATATTAATAAAGTTTTAGAATTATATCAGATGAAAGGGTAGAAAAGGGTAAAAGGGAAATAAATTAGAAGAAGAAAGATTCTTCTAATTTTCACAATTATCAAAATAAAAGCGAAAAACCACCTCATTCATGGGGTGGATGAAAGCATAAAAGGCAAATAAAAAAGTTTAATATTTTTTTTTGTTAATTTTAGTGTTCTTCAGATATAATAAGAGATATGAAATTTTAGAAAGGAGCAAAAGTGTTAAATATAGTAAAAGTTAGACTCTACCCAAGTAAAGAGCAAAAAACTAT
>CAYPCV010000049.1:0-3151 GCA_964409295.1 uncultured Sulfurovum sp. | reverse complement strand
CTCCTTTCTAAAATTTCATATCTCTTATTATATCTGAAGAACACTAAAATTAACAAAAAAAAATATTAAACTTTTTTATTTGCCTTTTACGCTTTCATCCACCCCATGAATGAGGTGGTTTTTCGCTATAATTTTGATAATAGTTAACTTGTCATTTTCTCTTCTTACTCAACAACTTTAACAACAAACCATTCAAAATAAAACTCGTAGGCGACCCAATTTCTAATGCTTTTATAGAGTTAGAAAACATCTCTAGGGTAGTTTTGTCTAGGTTAAACTTTCCTGATTTTATTGCACCTAAAGATATTTGTTCCACTAACACTTTACACTCAACTGCTGTGGTTCTGCTATTCTCTTGTACAAACTCGTAGACTTTGGTTAAATTCAAATTTTCTAAATCTAAAGAGAGTTTTTTTAACTCTTTTTCATCATCTAAAACCGTTACAGGCATTCGTGATTGAATAGTATCTAATAGGGCTGACTTTGATTCTGTTATCAAGATAAATGCTTTGTTTTTAGGGGGTTCTTCTAGTAGTTTTAAAAGTCGGTTTTGAGCAATTTCAGAGAATCTTGGAGCTACCAAAATAATGTAGTTTAAATTTTCAGATGCAATATAGGCTTTGGCTATGGTTTCTTGGGCTTGTTCTACTAAAAACTCTTTTAACCTACCTTTGTCATCTTCATTTTTTATAAAAGTAAACTGCTCTACCGTACGCTCTGCTTCAAGTTGGGAAATTGTCTGTTCGGTCTGTTGGGTAATAATAATACCAGAAGCCAAACGCATACTAATCCAACTCTATTTCGCCAAACAACGAGGCATCAATGGTTTTGTTAAAGAGTTTAAAAAGCTGAATCAATCGAATATCCAAAGACAAACCACCATTACGAATATAGAAACTGTTGGGAACGTCTCCATCAATAATCCATAAAAGATTTTCATCACTTCTAAATGTAAACTTCGTATAGGAACTCTCAGCTGAACCAATATACCAAATAAAATAACCACTAGGGTACGAGATGCTCAACATATCTTCAAGCAAATCCAACTCTTGGGTACTTTTCATTTTATCTAAATTTGGAAACATAGATTTTAGAGTATACAAAGGGATAAAAGGTCGTTCATTTCCTAAATTATTCATTTTACTGGCTACATATTTAGCAAACCATCCTCTGGAATCGTCTGTTAAAATTAGAATTGTCTGCCCCTCTAAGATTTTAGAGACGGCATTTTGAACTACAGGAACCCAATCGTAACGGCACTCCTCCATCCATGAAAAAGAGGAGTCCTCTTCACGGATGGTATCTAAAGTCCAATTTAATAACGAGGTCATTATTTATCTAAATCATAACTTGCATGAAGTGTACGAACGGCTAACTCTGCATATTTTTCTGCAACAATCATAGAGACTTTAATCTCTGAAGTAGAAATCATCTCAATATTAATATTTTCATCGGCTAAAGCACAAAATGCTGTTGCAGCTACACCTGCATGAGATTTCATCCCTACACCAACTACCGATACTTTACAGACAGAGTCATCCAAATCCATTGCACCAATATCATGGTCGAACGCTTCAATAACAGATTTTGCTTGCTCTAATTCAGAAGCAGGAACGGTAAAACCTAGGTTCGTTGTACCATCAGTAGTAGAAGCATTTTGAATAATCACGTCTACATTTACATTATTTTCTGCCAACTTAGAAAAAATCTCAGCAGCAATTCCAGGTTTGTCTGAAACCTCTCTAATTGTTACTCTTGCTTGATTTCTATCCAACGCGATACCACTTACTAAAACTGCTTCCATATCTTCTGTCTCCTCTCCAATTACTGTTCCTTCTGCATCTGAAAAAGAACTCTTTGCTACCATTTTAACGTTTAATTTTTTTGCCAACTCTACTGAACGATTCTGTAGAACTTTTGCTCCCAAAGAAGCCAGTTCCAACATCTCATCATACGAGATAAAATCCATCTTTTTAGCTTTTGGCTCGATTCGTGGGTCTGTGGTATAAATACCATCAACATCGCTATAAATTTCACAAGCATCTGCATTTAAAGCACCTGCAACAGCTACGGCTGATAAATCGGAACCACCACGCCCAAGTGTTGTGACTGAACCTGACTCATTGATTCCTTGGAATCCTGCTACAATAATTACTTTACCTTCAGCAAGCTCTTTTTGCATTGCTGTGGGGTCTATGTACTCAATTCGTGCATAGGTATGATTGTTATCGGTTACAATTCCTGCTTGACGACCTGTCATTGCAATAGCAGGCACACCTCGCTCTTGTAATGCAATTGCTAAAAGCGACGCTGTAACTCGCTCACCAGAACTTAAAAGCATGTCCATTTCACGTTTTGCAGGGTTTGCTGAAAAATGACTTGCATACTCTACCAATTTATTGGTCTCTCCACTCATCGCAGAGACAACTACGACTATGTCATTACCCTCGTTTTTGGCTTTTGCCACACGCGTTGCCACGTTCTCTATTCTCTCTAGGCTTCCTACGCTTGTTCCACCATATTTATGTACGATTAACATTAACTATGTGTCCTTCCCTTATAAAATGTTCTATCACACGTCGATAGACGTGTCGTTTAAAATACGTCGCTTTTTTTAGCAACTGCTTATACTCTACATACATGTAGTCTTCAAACTCAGGTTCGTGGTAATCATCCAATTTGATTCTGGCACAGTTATGCAACTGAACCAAAAAATATTTTTGTGTCTGCCCATCAAATGGATACATTTTACGTGCAACAGCTCCAATAGGAAAATCATAGGTTATCCAATAAGGATATTCAGCTAGAATATCTACATCGCAACAGCCTATCTCTTCTTGTAGTTCACGAAGTAAGGCTTCTTCTGGAGTCTCTTCCTTGTCAATACCACCTTGTGGAAATTGCCACGTGTTCTTTACATCAGAACGTTTACCTAAAAAAAATTCACATTTCTGTGGATAATCTGAAGAGAGTATAACAGCTGCAACATTTGGGCGATAACGCTTTTTTGTTGCCATTTCTATTACTCATCTTTCATCATTATTTCGCTAAAATTCTATCCAAATCTTGATTAATAAACGGTGTAAAAATGCTTCTCTATATACATATCCCCTACTGTGACTCTAAATGCCACTACTGCTCTTTTAACTCC
>CAYPCV010000048.1:0-8583 GCA_964409295.1 uncultured Sulfurovum sp. | reverse complement strand
TGGGCATTAATCACGGTAAGACAGATACCATTGATGGCAATAGAGTCACCCAGTTTTGCTTTGTGTTTTGATTTGATGGTTAGAATATTATTTTGATAGCTTTTAACGGTGGCAATTTCTCGGATTAGACCTGTAAACATGATTCCTCAATGTGATTAAATTTTAATAGGGGAATTATAGCCAAAAAGAATGATTATATAAAAGAGGTTTTACAAGAGAAAAAATCTCTCGTAAAAGTGTAAAAGATAAATACCGACTATCTTTTTGAGAACTGTGGAGATCTTCTCGCTTTTTTCTTACCTGGTTTTTTACGCTCAACAACTCTGGAGTCACGAGTAAGAAGACCCATAGGCTTAAGGATCGCTCTGAAAGACGGTTCAAATTCAACCAATGCTTTAGTGATACCGTGCTTCAATGCATCTGCCTGGGCAGAATAACCGCCACCAAGTGTTGTAGCTTTAATATTCATAGACTCCAACTGCTTTGTTGCTTCAAGAGGAAGTCTTACTTTCATTTTAAGTGTCTCATGTCCACCTAACCACTCATCTAATGTTTTACCATTAATTGTAATTTCGCCGTTACCTGGAGTCAACCAAACTTTAGCAATCGCTGCTTTTCTTTTTCCTGTTGCATAGATAGTTGCCATTCTTATGCTCCTTTGTTAATTTGTGCAGTATGAGGATGCTCAGAACCTGCATATACTTTTAATTTTTTAATCATTGCTCTACCAAGAGTTGTTTTAGGAAGCATACCTCTTACAGCTAATCTGTAAAGCTTTTCAGTATTGTCTTCTAACATCTCATCAAGTTTTTTACTTTTAGTAGAACCAAAGTAACCTGAGTGAGTAAAGTACTCTTTTGTTGTTAACTTATTACCTGTAAATTTTGCTTTTTCAGCATTAATAATTACAACGTAATCTCCACAGTCAACGTTTGGAGTAAATGAAGGTTTATGTTTACCTCTTAAAAAAGTAGCTACTTCTGTTAAAATACGACCGAATGTTTTACCATCAGCATCAATTAAAATCCAATCTCTTTGAACTTCATGAGGCTTCATTACAGATGTTAATTTCATGTAATTTCCTTAAATAAAATAAGTGCCATAACAACTGCTATGAACTTTTGTGGGCGAAGTATACCCTTTTAAACTTAATATTAATTTAAATTAAGTTAAATTTAAGCTTAAAGCTATTTTTTATGTTTTTATATGATGGTTTATTCTCCAATTATCATACCTCAACGAACTCTACACCACTCTCTAACAGATATATAATAATTCCTCGTGTCTGTTTCCCAACAATATTTTCTATGGCTTTTTTATAATATCTTACTTGATTCAGATGCTTAAGTGGTATTTTTTAGAACTTTTATAGTCAATAACTATACAATGAGTAGAATAGGTCAATAGTAAATCTATCTGTTTGAGTTCATCATTAAATGCTAGTGACTGCTCGGTAGTTATCGTTGCACCCTCTAAAAGTTTTTTAAATCGTTCATTTGTAATCAGTTCTAAAACACGCTTTTTAATCTCTTCTATTTTTTGTTCATTTAGTTCCAAACCGTAACGGTTTTTAGTCGCGTTCATAGCTTCGGCTAAACCAATAATAGAAAAATCGCGTATCATCTCTAAAACATAGTGTAAAGCAGAACCAAAAAGAAGTGCCTCGTAATCTTTTTCATCCTCCTCTTCCTCTTTATTTATCTCTTGCACTCCATAATGACTTATAACAATTTTTTCTGATGCACGATTATTTAATGAATTTGATTCTAAAGGTTTTGTTATTAAATTTCCCACAGACATAGGAGACATCCCTAAAGGGTCAAATATTGAACCTTTTGGTTTTCGTAGAACAATCATGCTCTCTACAGCTCGTGTCAATGCCACATACAAGACATTCATTTTATCTTTGGCATTTAAAACTTTCTGTTTCTCCAATAGAGTTTTATAAATATCATCAAAATTTTCTCGCCCACCCATTTTATAAAATATCTGTTTCACATAGAGTGATTCATCATAAGCATAGAGTAATGTTGACCTATCTGGTGCAGAGCCTTTTAATCTATCCAAAACAATTACATGTTCAAACTCTAACCCTTTTGAGCCATGAATCGTCATAATCATTGCTCCATTTTTAGATGAACTTGCAACTTCGATAGATGAGAGTTCAAACTCTTCTAAAAATGTAGGAATATCTGAAAATGTTGCTGAAAACTCTAAAAGTTTGAGTAGGTTTAAATCATTCTCAAAGTATCCAAACCAAGAGATAATTTTATGTACCACACTCAATGGTTCCATAAAAGGATGAAACCAAGAGACATCAAAGGTATCAAAACTTTTATCTATACGCTCTAACAGTGCTTTTGCATCCAGTTCTAAACCATGAAACAGATACGATACCATACTCACAACCGAAGCTACTTTAGCTGTATGTTTTAACGAACTAGAAGTCTTTAAAGATGTTACAATACCCTCTTGATAACATGCCTCTTGCAGGCTTGCTCCATCTTTATTGGTCGAAACAAGTAGAGCAATATCATTTAAAGAAATATTATTCGCCAAGTACCTCTCTATCTGTTTTATGGCTTCTTCTATCAACTCTTCCGTTTCGACAACCTCAACATAACCCTCTTTTACATCTTTTCGATACTTAGCTATCGGAAAACCTAACATATTGGGTTCAAACCATCTATTGACTTGCTCTACCACCTGTCTACTACTTCGATAATTAGTATCCATCTCCGAGACAGTTATTCCATAGTTTTGAGCTACAGCATCAAATAACTCTTCGACTCCACCTCTAAAACGGTAAAGAGACTGCTTGGTATCGCCTACATAAAAAAAGCTCTTAAACTCACTTTGACCGATACCTGAAAAAACTTCATCTATTAGTGGCTTTAAAAGTAAAAACTGCAAAGTAGAGGTATCTTGAAACTCATCGAGTAGAATATGTCGAAAACGGCTATCTATTTTAAAATAGAGAAAATCTTTGTTGATGCTCTCATGCAAGAGTCTATAGGTAAAATAGGACAAATCATCAAAACTTAGAACACCCAACTGCCGTGCTGTTCCAATGGTTGCATTTTTATAATAGTCAAAAACTTGAAAAAGGTTATATAAAATAACCTGCTCTTTTACCCTAGCCCACTCTCTTAACAACGCTTTTAACTCTAAAAATTCTTCATCTATTTGAGGCATTGCGAGTACATATTTTTTATAGTTTCTATGGTCTAACAGACTCTCTTTTTCAAATACAGATTTTTTAAACAGAGCTTTTATGGCAATGGGTTCAAAATTTTTAATGGCTGTTTTTGATGCTCCTACTTCTATCACTAACTGGTATAGTGCTTCACGTTTTGTATCAATTTTTGCTTCTAACACATCAATATTTTCTAAACTATAGTGATGCTTTGGCAAAAGAGGGTCTATTTTATAAAAATTCTGCATCAACTCAAACATCTTTAAAAAGCGTTTATCTTCAATATTCATTGCCAACTTTACCAACTGATGCAGTAACGAGTTGGCTTGCACCTCTTCTAAAAAATTCTCTTCCTTTACCTTTGGGTCAATCTCTTTGGTTACAAAATCAGGTTCAATATCAATATAAAGAGAAGCCGAACGTAAAATAGATGTAAAAAAACTATCAAGCGTTACTATAAAATTTGAAGAGGATAAAAAAAGTTCAAGTACTTCAGGTTGTTTAAGTAAAAGTTCTTCTTTCGTAAAGCCTGTCTGTTCAGAAATAGCTAACAGTTCAGCCTCTTTCTCTTCTAAATGAATCAGTAAAGCAATAACCCTCTGTTTCATTTCAGAAGCAGCTTTATTGGTAAACGTCGCGGCCAAGATAGTACTCGGTTCAACTCCCATAAAAAGAAGTGAAATATAACGGACAGAAAGGGCAAAAGTTTTACCACTTCCTGCTGATGCAGAATAAGCTTGATAGGGTTGAAAGGTCATAATTGGTTAACTCTTTTCTATTTTGAAATCTCTCTCAATTATAACATCTTTTAATTAGACTGATTTAATATTTTGAAAGTTTTATATTATCCAAAAAACCACCCGTCGCAAAAAAACTATCAATAGAGATTACTTGATTATCAGGTTCTAGTTTTTGCAACTCTTTTTCAACATCTACTCGAAAATGAACCCATTGGTCAATAGGCAATCCACCTACCTCCTCATACCCTCGGACATGTTCTACAGGAGAAGGATAACTCAACCATTTACCATCTTTAAAGGGTTCTACATTACCATGATTAAAAAAGGAGTCCCAAAGCATAGCACGATTTCCATCACTAGTTTCTACACGCACCCCTACATTATAATGTTGAATATAGCCCTTATTAGGAAGATTTGGTAAACGGTAATCTTTTAGTCCACCCATATCCATCTCTAAAATTTTTTGACTACTATTATTCATATCTAGTTGATACTCTGAAATATTTGAATAGTTATCTACCCATTCAGGAGTTAACACCAATGCACCTCTACTATGAAAACCATTAGGAACGCGTATTGGCTTATATGTACCCGATATTTGTCTCCATTTAGAAGAGATATTATTCTCTGCATCTTCATATAAAATAGCAAGAGGAAGAATTTCAAAAGAGATAGAGGATTCTAAAACTAAAGAGTCTTGGAAAAAAGCTCTAGCTTCATAAATTCCCAGCTCTTTAATTCCTTCAAATATAAAATGACCATCTTTAGTACCATTGGTATCTTTACGTCTAAGAAGATTTTGAAAATCATTACTACTCCCTTTTCGATAGATACCAATCCAATCATGTTCATCTCCAAGCATATTTTTAAAATTTATTGTAATATTTTCTTCTTCAAAATAAGAGTTCTTAGCACTCACTATTTCTACTTCAAGAGGGATTACCGTTGGGGAATCCTCTTCAGAAGAGCTTCCACAGCCGACAAACAAGATAAATATTATAGGAAATAGGAATAGATAGATAATATTTTTCATAATTTTAAACTCCTAATTTAATTTTTATTATTAATAGTATTAGCATAGTAACAATTAACTCTTCTTGCCTATACTTCATGAACTAATGTGAAGAGAGTTTTATATTGTCAAGGTCGCCACCTGTTGCAAAGAAAGCTGAAATACTAATAACTTTATTATTGGGTTCAAGTATTTTTAGATATTTATCCACATTAACTCTAAAATGTTTTCTACTGTTTGCAGTATTTCTCTGAAGTTCTACATAAGTAGGATAAGAGAGGACATTTCCTTGTTTATTTGCACTAACATTATAATGATTTAAAAAGGAGTCCCAAAGCATTCTTCGTTGTCCATCTGTGGTTTGAACAATAACACCAACATTAAAATGAGGTGTCCATCGTCCTACCCCTCCAACATCTAACTCTAAAACATTTTGTCTACTATTAGGTGTCTTAAAAACCAAGGTATATTCAGAAGTATTGGTATGATTATCAATCCATTTTGCTCGTAAACGAGCTACCCCATTGTAGTGTATAGGTGGATAAGGTCCCGAGACATGTTTCCAATCTGCTGAAATTGAACCATTTGCCTCTTCATAAATAGTTGAGACAACAGCTCTATCAACAACAGAAAAAGAGGCTACTTTTTCAGCATGAAGTGTATTATTAAAAAATGCTCGTATCTCATAACTCCCTACAGCCAGTCCAGGCATAGGAGTAGAGCCATGGAGTACTTTTTCAGAAGGAAACCCTCCTAAAGCCATCTCTCCAGAAATATTTCCTCCTGTATATTTGTAATCAATAACATTCTCAAAGTGATAAGAACTTCCTTTAGGGTAAATAGCTATCCAATCACTTGCATTACCCTGCATATTGTCATAGTTAATATAAATCAATTCATTTTGAGCATAACTATTTTTATTTAATGTAAGAGAAACACTATTTTTAACTTTCTCTTCTTCTGTAACAACAAAAGAACTATCTCCTTCAAGCTTAAATGAATTTTTAAAAAAGCCTCTTACTTCATAATTTCCTTTTGGTAGTTTTTTAAAACTAAGAGTTCCATGGGTAAGAGATTTTGTCCAACGCCACTGAAGCACATTTTCCCAAGCATTAGAACTGCCTAGAGGATAAATAGCAATCCAATCTGTTGGGTTTCCTAACATATTTTTGAAATTAACAATAATCTCTTCACTGGGTAAATAACTACTTTTGGTTGTTGAAAGATTAACATCATTTAGCTCTCCTTCTACAGAAAAAGCATAGCTTCCTTCAAGATTAAATGAGTTTTTAAAAAATATTCGTACTTCATAATTTCCAACGGCTAGAGTATCGAAGTGAACAGTACCATTAGAAATGCCTCCCGTCCAACTCCATTTTAAAACATTTTTCCACTCATTACTACTTCCAATAGGATAAATAGCTACCCAATCTTCTTGATGACCAAGCATTCCTTTTAGAGTTACATCAATACTCTCTTTAGGAGTATAGACCTCTTTAAGTGTTTGAACAGTAGCCGAATGTAAGAGTGTAAAAAATAGGAAAAATATAAAAATTAGTTTTCTTTGCATTCTAATTCCTTTGGATATAAAGTTTCTAAATTAGATATTACAGAAACTTTAATTTACTTTTCCTTTATTTATAATAATTAATTTTATATCCTAAGCATATATGAAGAATAAAACATTAATGTGAAGAGAGTTTAATATTATCTAAATCTCCACCTGTAGCAAAAAATGCTGAAATACTAAGAACTTTATTATCTGGTTCAAGTATTTTTAAATATTTATCAACATTAACTCTAAAATGTTTTCTACTGTTTGCAGTATTTCTCTGAAGTTCTACATAAGTAGGATAAGAGAGGACACTGCCTTGTTTATTTGCACTAACATTATAATGATTTAAAAAGGAGTCCCAAAGCATTCTTCGTTCTCCATTTGTTGTTTGAACAATAACCCCAACATTAAAGTGTGGTGTCCATCTTCCTACTCCTCCAACATCAAGTTCTAAAACTTTTTTTGTAGTATTTGGAACGGTAAATGGTAAGGTATACTCAGAAGTATTGATTGGTCCTGCAATCCATTTTGCTCGTAAACGTACAACACCACTATAATACTCAGGAGGATAAGGTCCAGAAACATGTATCCAATCAGGAGAGATAGCACCATTAGCCTCTTCATACATGGTAGAAACAACTGCTTGATTGGTTACGGTAAATGGAACCATTGCTTTTTGAGTTAGTGAATTGTTGAAAAATGCTCGAATCTCATAATCTCCAGCAGGCAATCCAGGCATTGGTGTAAAACCACTCAATGTAGTATTTGCAGGAAAACCACCTAAAGCAATTTCTCCTTGAACATTCCCACCTAGATATTTCATATCTATCACATTCTCAAATGCATAACTTGCTCCTGCAGGATAAATACCTATCCAATCGGTGGGATTTCCTTCCATATAGTTGTAATTGATATAGACTAATTCATTTTGAGCATAGATACTCTTATTGAGTGTTAAATTAATATCATGATAGTTTGGGTCAATAATTACTGAGATAGAAGTTGATGCTTCGGTATGTAAAGAGTTGTTAAATAATGCTCGAACATCATAATTCCCTTCGGGAAGGTCTGTAAAACTAACACTTCCATTAATCTCACCACCCGTCTGTTTGAATGCTACAACATTTTCAAACTCATAACTTGCTCCTGCAGGATAAATTCCTATCCAATCGGTCGTGTTTCCTTGCATATACTGAAAAGTAACTGTTACTGTATCGGTAGTTAGATAAGTCTCTTTAGTTGTTGTTACATTCACTTCATGGTAGCTAGGGTCAGCTGTAACGGTAATACCTGTTGTTGCTTCTTGCCCTAGAGTATTATTAAAAAATGCTCTTACATCATAATTTCCTACTGGAATATTTGTAAAACTAACACTTCCATTAATCTCGCCACCTGTCTGTTTGAATGCTACAACATTTTCAAACTCATAGCTCGCTCCTGCAGGATAGATACCTATCCAATCTGTTGTATTTCCCTGCATATTGCTAAACGTTGCTGTAATTGTTTCCGTATTCAAGTAACTATTTTTATCGGTTGTTAAATTAACATCAGGAAGAGCAATAGGTTCTCCAATAACAGAAAAAGTATATTCTGCTTTCTTTGTAAGGGAGTTATTGTAGAAAGCTCTTGCATCATAATCTCCTGCAGGTAATAACGTAAAATCTAAGGAACCATTAATATCTCCTCCTGTCCATTTCCAAGCAAGAACATTTTCAAACTCATAGCTTGCTCCTGCAGGATAGATACCTATCCAATCCGTTGAAGTTCCCTGCATCTCTGCAAAGCTTACATGGATAACGGTATCTCCATTTCCATGGTCATAAAGTTCTTTATCTGTTTCTATTGTCGCTCCATTTAGAGTGACGACTAAAAGAGATAATATAAAAATTATTTTTATTTTCATTTTCATCTTAAAGTTCCTTTTTGTTTTAAAATATTATTTTTTATGTTAAACTATAGCTTTTTATAGATAAAAAATAGATTTAACAGATGAGGAAATGATATTTTTTTAGTTAAACTTCTTAAAAAATAAAAAGGTTATAAAATGAGTTACAGCTCTTGGTTTCAAAGTCATGGAGAA
>CAYPCV010000047.1:0-2651 GCA_964409295.1 uncultured Sulfurovum sp. | reverse complement strand
AATCGTCTGTTAAAACTCTATAAACACCTACTGCTGACACTACAACTACTATGACAACAAAGCCTACCATTACCCAATCAAGTGTTTCCATATTTATACTCCTTTTTCTTCTAATTCGTTATCTCTAAGTTGCCCACACGCGGCAGATATATCTAAACCTTTTGATTCACGAATGGTACAGTGTAAACCATGTTTTGTTAAATACTCTTGAAAAGCTTTCATATCTTTCTCTTCTGGTCGTTGAAAGTCAGTTCCACCATAAGGATTAAAATAAATTAAATTAACTTTTGATTTAATTCCATTCAAAAGAGCCAAAAGTTTTTTGGCTGCATCCATTGAATCATTGACATTTTTGATTACAAGATATTCAAACATAACTCGTTTTCTGTCATTAATTGGGAAGCCTTTTACAGCATCAATAATCGACTGAATATTATATGCTTTATTAATTGGCATTAATTTCTCACGCAACTCATCGTCAACAGCATGCAGAGAGATTGCCAAATTAACACCCAACTCTAATTTACCAAGTTTAACAATTTTACTACTAAGTCCAGAGGTTGAAATAGTCTGTCTATGTGGAGCAATTGCCATACCATTTGGGTCTGCAAAAACTCGTGATGATTGAGCAACAGGAACAAGATTGTCAAGAGGTTCTCCCATACCCATATAGACAATATTTAATCTTCTGTTGGCATCAATAGAGTTGTCTTTTTTAATCATACGAATTTGTTCTACAATCTCCCCAGCTGTCAAGTTGGCAATAAAACCACTCTTGGCTGTCAAACAAAATGAACACCCTACTTTGCACCCAACTTGGCAAGAGATACAAACGGTATACTTCTCTTGATGCTTTACAGAACCATCTTCATTAAATTGTTTTTTCTTCATTAATAGTAAAACTGCTTCTACCGTATTGCCATCGTGGCGTTGAAAAAGATACTTGATGCTTCCATCTCTACTTGACTCTTTTCTAACAATTTTTAAAGGTTCAATTCGATACGTTTCTGACAACTCATCTTTGAGTGATTGTGGCAAATTTTTCATCTCATCAAATGAGGTTACATATTTATGGTAAAGCCAAGAGTAAACTTGTTTGGCTCTAAATGCAGGTTTAATAAGTTGGGATAGTTCTTCTCGGGTATAATCTTGTATACATGGTTTTTGTTCTATTTTCATCTCTTACTTCTTTTCTATTTTTTAATATAAGTTGTCAATCGCTTCATTGCTTCGGTATGATTATCTATAAAATCTTTGTGTGCTTTTTCATTGCAATAGTTGCTAACAATAAACGCACCACCTGCTGGAATATTAAAATGTTTAGCCACTTTTAGTACAGCAAAAAATTCCATATTCTCTATACCAATATTGTTTGACAAATAGTGTTTACTAAGTCTCTCATCTGTTGTAATGTAGTTTGACGAGTTGACAATTGTTTCACGTGAAACATTTTCTGCTGTTGATATAACATTGTCAATAGGAGTATACGCTTTTGCATTAAAAAAACTGTTCTCTATGTTTGAAGCTGTCTTTGATTCTACAATATCAAATATTTTATGTTCTCCATAACTTCCTGCTGTCCCTACAAAAAAAATAAATGCAGGAGGTTTTTTACTCATACACAACTTGGTTAAATTAATACTCATATCAATCAACCCTATTCCCATTGGTTTAGCAAAATCAAAAGTTTCACTCTCTCCTGCACAAATAAACATTTTATATTCTCACTGGAATATTATTGTCACGAAGGTAACGTTTTAAATCCATAATATCTATCTCTCTAAAGTGAAAAATAGAAGCAGCCAAAGCAGCGTCTGCATCTCCTTTGGTAAATGCCTCTTTCATATGTTCCATTGTCCCTGCTCCACCCGAAGCGATAATTGGAATATTTACAACCTTGGCAATACGAGAATTTAAATCATTGGCAAAACCTGCTTTTGTTCCGTCAGAATCCATCGAGGTTATCAGCAACTCCCCTGCTCCTCTATCATAAGCCTCTTTTGACCATTCGATTGCATCAATTCCTGTATCGTTTCGCCCACCATGCGTAAAAATATTCCATCTATTATCTGCTACTTTTTTTGCATCAATCGCGACAACAATACATTGAGAACCAAAACGTTTTGCACCTTCATTTATAAATGCTGGTCGCTTAATTGCAGATGAGTTAATACTTACTTTATCACAACCGACATTTAGAAGTTTATAAATATCATTAAGTTCACGAATTCCTCCACCAACGGTTAATGGAATAAAAACTTCTTTGGCAACTTCTTTTACCACATCAACAATGGTTGCACGTCCTTCGTGAGTTGCTCCAATATCTAAAAAGGTAATCTCATCTGCACCTTCAATGTTATAACGTTTTGCCACTTCAACAGGGTCTCCTGCATCTCGTAGCCCTACAAAATTCACACCTTTTACCACACGACCATTGTCTACATCTAAACAAGGGATAATTCGTTTTGCGAAATATTCCATATTAATCCTATCTATTTTTAAATATTAAATTTTTCTTATTATAGTGGGATTTTCTGATAGTGATATTGTAGTGTTCTAATTTAACTATAGGAGAGTAGAGAGAATTTTTCCCTACTATGATAATGAACATAATCTTTCTGTAGTTACTATCATATCAATTATACATTACC
>CAYPCV010000046.1:0-14640 GCA_964409295.1 uncultured Sulfurovum sp. | reverse complement strand
GGATTAATAATTTTGGCATAGTCATAAAAGTGGTTTTTCTTCTCTATACCATTTTCTATATTGTCGGCTCGTACTCGAAGTTCCAAATCCAACACTTGATTTAGGCTCTTTTTTTTCACTAAATAGAGAGTGATTTCGTTGTAATCTATCTTTTTTGTATGCTCTAATATGTTTTTTAATTCTTGATGTACATCTTTACTATTCATTATTTATTCCTATTTTATTTATTATAGAGCTTGTCCAAAACATCAGTAGCTGTTCGTCGTCTTTCATTATCCATATGGGTATACGCTCTGGTGGTTGCAGGGTCTTCATGCCTCATCATGTCTTGAACTAAAGCTAAATCCTTAACTTTTGAATATAATAATGTTCCATAAGTATGACGTAGTAAATGAGCACCTTCTTTGTCTTTTACTATACCTGCATAGTGAAGTAGCTCTTTTATTTTATGAGAAGCAGAAGATGCAGAAGCCTCTCTTTTAGGATTTTGAGGCGACGAAAAAAGTAGATTATTAGGGGCTTCTACTTCTGTTAGCCATAATCTTAAATAGGGTTCAAGGGAATCTTTATTTACTTCAATAATGGAATTTTTATTCCCTTTTCCAGTGATTTTTATAAGTAAGTAACCATCTTTTTCTTGCATTTTCTTCTTCTCTATTGAGAGAGCTTCTGAAATACGCATGCCTGTATGTAAAATAATACGAACCAATAAATTGTAGAATAGGGCAGAGCGATCGGAAATAAAGTTATAACTATTTAATGCTTCTAAAAATTGTTGTACCTCTTCTTCAGTTAGGTAAGAAGGAATTTTATTTCCTGCTTTTCCAGAGAGTCCTTGCCAATTTGAAATTTTTAGATGGTAGATAAAACCATTTCCTGAGTTTGGCTCATTTTCATTATGTTCCGAGAGATAATTAAAAAAGTTAGAGATAGCATTGCGATAATTCTTTTTGGTGGCATCACTCATTCCTGCTGTTGCTGAAGTGAGGTAGTCAATAACAATCTCATCATCAATCTCTTTTAGAGAATTTAATCCTTGAGTTATAATATAAGCATATAATTTTTGAACAGGAATAAAAAAACTCTTAACTCCTTCAATTCCTGCTTTACGAATCTCTTTTACTATTAGGGCTATCTCTTCGATAGATTCAGGAGAGTTGTTTAGTGCAATAATTGCCGTTTGAATTGCTTCTTGATTTTTTACTTTTCTTGCCGAGAGTGTATTAGTTTTGTATTTAATATAACGAGTAATCCAAAAAATCAAAGACTCTTGAATGCTCTTATCTATATCTAAGGGGAAACGCATTTTATTTTTTACCTTCTAATTTTTTACCTTTATTATATCATATTAAGAGGTGTAAAAAAATCATAACATAATATACTCTTAAAATAAGAGCTTTATTGTTTCGAATATACTCTTACACGAGTAAAATGGCTTATTTAAAAGCGATATAATCATAACATAATACTAAATTATGTTATGATTGCTAAATTAGTTTAAGGATTTCACAAAATGAGGCTAGAGAAGGGCGATATTTTAACAGATTTTAGACGTTGGCTAAAGTCGTATCTGCGTAATGCAAAACATAGAGAAGTTTCTAAAAATTCTATGATTATTTATAATAGAGTATTTGATAAATTAGAAGAGTTTATTATAGAACAGGATGAGGCAGAGAAAATAACAGAAATAGATAAAGAGTTCATATTGTCTTTTCTAGAATATTTTGAAGAGAATGCAAAAGTAGAGCGTTTTTCAACAAAAACAAAAACTCTATATATTTCGGTGTTAAAATCTCTTTTTGTTTACATCTCTGATAATAATGATGATTTCTATACCTATGAAAAAGAGTTCAAAGGGATTATGCCTAAAAAAGCAAACAAGAGTAAAAAGGTCTCATATTTAAGTGATAGTGATGTAGAAAAACTTTTAGCATATATCACAAACTCTTTAGAGAGTAAGAAACACTATGCATATATACATGCATTAGGAATCAAACTTATGCTTTTTGCAGGGCTTCGAGTTTCAGAGGTTTTGTCATTAACCCTAGAAGATATTCAAATATCAGACTTAAGCAATAACGATGGAGAAAAAGACTTTTATGAGATTCATTTGAAAGATACCAAGTCAAAAGAGGAGCAAACAGCATTGATTAAAATAGAACATATAGAAGAAGAGATAGCTTATTTTAAGGCTTTACATGCAGAAGATGAGTCTATTTTTAGAGCAAAAAACAGTGAAAAATTGATAAATCGAAGTAATTTCTATGTTTCTATATCTACTATTATGTCTAAATTAAATATTAAGGGTAGGGGTTTGCACATTCTACGACATACTTGTGCCATGCAACTGTTTAGAAAGACAGGTAATTTATTGGTTTTAAAAGAGACTTTAAGACATTCTGATATAAAGACAACAATGATTTATGCTCATGCTGAAAAACGGGATATTGCTGATGCAATGAGATAACATCCTAGTGTCAAAGAAGATACTAGGATGCTATCTATTTTCAGGAAATTCATCTTTCCTGAAAATATATAACAAGAGCTAGACTACAATAATAGTCTAGCTCTTTAACGCACATATTATTCAATTTCATGCTCAAACACAGAGTCTAACTCTTTGAATTGTAGATACTTTTGTATGGTATTTACTAACTCTTCTTTAGAGATTAAGCTATAAGAAAACATACTCTCCTGTGCTTCTCTTGTATAAAAGCTTGTTAATATTTCTGCATACTCTTTATTGATGTAAGGTTTAATTGTTTTTAAATCATTTAATAAGTCTATTTTATATCCAGCGAAACCACTCTTTTTGTAGTCCCCTTTTAGGTCATCTTTGTCAATATCAAAAACAGCTTCAAGCATCTTTCTAAAAATAAAATCTTCAAAATTCTTTGCAATAATCTCTGTTTCATTCATATCATTCCAAATATAAACAATAACATACTCTTTATCTACTTTTAAGTTTTTATAAAAAGCATAAATATTACTTTCATCTGTCTTGGCAAAAGGAATAAATTCATGCTCTTCAATATCCCAAAGCTCATCAAATTTAAAATCAAGCATCTCTTCAGCTCGTAACATTTCAAAATCAAAACCTCCAGAATGAAGCAATAAAGGAGGATTCTCTTTTATCTCAGGATAGATGGTTTTTTCCCAATTCTCATTACTATTAAAAGGAATGGTTCGACCATTCATCCAGTCAAGCATCCCATCATGCCATAATTGCTTAAAAAGCGTTGGAAATATAAAATCATATTTTTTTTCTATTTTATCTAGTATCATTGGTTTCCTTTTCTACTATGATACTATACAGAAAAAGTTTTAAAAATTAATTAGTAAATATAAGAATATCTACTCTATTATTATTTATGTTATAATAAAATAAAAAAAAGATTAAAATGTTTAAACAAACTGTAGTAATTGGTGCAGGTGCTTCAGGCATGATGGCTGCTATAACAGCAAGTAAAAATAATTATAAGGTATTACTTCTCGAAAAACTCCCAAAAATAGCTTCAAAACTTAAAGCTACAGGTGGTGGTCGCTGTAATTTAACTAATACCCTTTCAAATGAAGACTTTATGGAACGTTTTGGTCGTGAAGGTCGTTTTATGACCCCTGCTCTAACGATTTTAGACTATAAAAGAGTTCAAGAGTTCTTTTCTGATATTGGTGTTGCTACTCACGCACTTGATGGTTTTCGTATCTTTCCTGTAGGACATGATGCTTCAACCATTATAAAAGCACTTAAAGCTGAAATGGAGAGATTGGATATAGAAATCCTCTGCTCTGAAAAAGTAATAGGATTAGAGCATAATACTAAAAGAGTAACGGCTGTAATTACTCAAAACCAAAGATTTGAGACAGAGAATGTTATTATTGCTACAGGTGGTATGGGCTATCCTATGTTAGGTGCAGAAGGAGACGGTTACCCCCTAGCCCAAGCTGTAGGACATAAAATAACAGAACTGCACCCTGCTATGATGCCTTTAAAAACAAAAGAGAGTTGGGGAGCAAACTGTAGAGCCGATACTCTTGCAAAAGTAGAGATGCGAGTGGATATTAAAAAATATAAAAAGCTTTATGCTATTGGGGATTTGATATTTACAAAAAATGGAATACGAGGACCTGTTGTATTGGATTTTTCTCGTGAAATCACTCCCCTACTTTCAAAGTTTGATGAGGTACCGATTCTTATAAATTTAACAAAAGGTAAAAATGAAGAGCAAATAAGAGAACACTTTAAAAAAGAGTTAAAACAAAACAGTGAACATACGATTCAAACATTAGTAGAGACACTGCTCCCCACATCGGTAACGTTAGAGCTTTGCAAATTGTCCAAAGCAGACTCTAATCAAAGATTAGGAAAACTCTCGGGTAGAGTTCGTGATAAGCTGATAAATCTTTTAGCATGGACACCACTAACTATTAATGGGCATGATGGATTCAAAATGGCAATGATTACAAGAGGAGGAGTCTCTTTAAAAGAGATAAACCCTAATACCATGCAGAGTAAGAAGATAGAGGGTCTCTATTTTTGTGGAGAGGTTATGAATTTAGATGGCCCATGTGGAGGCTATAACCTACAATGGGCATTTGCCAGTGGCTACTTAGCAGGTCTATTAAAATAGTTAACGTAAATCATGAGAACGAGAAAGTCGAATCTCAATTCGACGACGATATTTATCTCCTTTGGTATCGCCTATCTTTGCTATTTCTCCTTTTGCATCAATAAATGCTCCTCCACTATAAGGTCGAATGGTTTTGATATACGATTGTTTATTCAGAAGTCTTGGTTTTAAAAACTCTACTACAGAAACAGCTCGTTTCATACCCAACTCTAAATTGGATGAGGTTTGAATAGCATCTATATCACAGCCCTGCTCTACTAAACATTTATGTAAGGACTTATCAAATGATTGTGTACTGCGTGCTGTATTCACAGAGAAAGGTTGCCCATCTGTATATCCATAAATTTCTACAGTATCACATTTATATTTTTTAGAAAAATTTTGAATCTCTTGAATAACTGTTTTTTCTAATTGTTTGGAGAAGATATTATTTAACAAAGCCGAGCTACTTGAAAAAGAGTACCCATGAGCTTCATCTAAAACAATTAAAGGTGGTTGCTGATGCTCTTTAAGCTTTGAGATGTAAAATGAAGTAATAATAAAAAGCAAAACCATAACAATCATTAAAACAATAAAAATCTCACTCTGCATCGTTGCGTTACTTTGGCGTTTACTCATGAGTTGTTATCTTTCTCTTTTAATTTTGCAATAAAGTCATCTAAATCGCTTATCATCTTTCCTGCTTTTGGCAAACTGTGTGCAATGGTTGAAATTTCATCAATAACTTTTTGACTGGTATGACTTAACTGCTCCATGGCTGATTCTGAATGGGTTGAGAAACGTTTCATAGTCTTTAGATGTTTATCCCACTCTTTAGCTATATCATTCATCTGACTTAAACCAGTATCAAAAGTATCAACAGAAGCCCTAAATACTTTTCCTGCATCCGATGAGGTTCGGTCAAATTGATTTTTCATTAGCTGACTGCTCTGCTCTATCTGTTCAAACTGTTCTTGTAAAATAGTTAACGAATCTGTAATTATCTTTTGTGAATATTCAGAAGTTCGTTTTAGCTCATTTTCCAAAAGCTGAGTTGTATCATGAATCTCTTTTGTTGAAGCATTAATGGTCTCTCCCCATGCTTTAGAACTCTCTTCAATTTGTTTTGCTGATATTGCCCAAGTTTTTGAGCTTTCTTCTATAATTTGGGCAGAGTATAGAACCTTTTGAGCTAAAAACTCCAAAGCGTTACTAGTCTCTTCTTCGGCAGAGAGTTTAAATCGATACTTATCACGCTCCATCTCTTTACCAAAAGCCCAACCAATAATACTGGTAATCAAAGAAGAACCAATAGGAGCAATAATACTCTCGACATGTTCAATAACCTCTGAACCATAGTGTGCTGTCATAATCAATGCTACAGACGTACCAATAAGTGTATGTAAATAACCCATGGTTGCAACACGGTTTCCTATTTCGATATTGTCTTCTTTTTCACGAATTGCAAAAAAGCCCAATATGACTAAAACAATCATATGTTGAACCCCTACTAACAAGAAGAGTCCACCTACATAATTTTGTATGAAACTTACTTGAAAGTACAATCCTATCATTAGAGCAATTGCAACTATAAAACCAAACCACCACAGGGTGCTAAAGAGCATTTTTATCATTTATATCATCCTTTTTTCTATGAGTTTATCTGCTTTTTCAAAATCTTTATTTGCCAATGCCGTATAAATAGCTTTGCTATTAAATGGGTCTCTTTCTCGTATGGCATCCATCTTTTGTAAGTAACGAATCACTTTGTTTAACCTATGAGCATCCACCTCTCCTTCTTCATCTGCACCAAAAGTCATACAAAAATTCTCAAAAATTTCAAAAGGTGTTTTTTCTTTGAGATAGTAGATTGTAATTTCAGGTACATAAGTGACACCAATAGATGCAAAAAGGTTGATTAGAATCTCTTTACTCAGTTTAGGAAATAAGCATGTACTTTTAAAAGATTCTACTTTTTTATTCGTGGGAAAGGTAAAAGATGTAGATACCTGTGTGGAATATGTAGGTACATAGGCTAAGGGTTTGCGAGTTTCATCGCCGTATTTAATATCGTTAAGTATAGCTTTAACGTGCTTTTTTATACTTTTTTTAAGGTTTGTAAAAGGCAAAATATATCCTAGTTGTTCAATTTCGGATTATAGCTTATTATCATTAAAAGAGCCTATTTTTTGGGACATTAGGTATAATTTTATTAGTTAAGTGGTTATATTACTTAAAAGTGAACTTAAATAATAAAATTCCCAAGAATGTTGCTCCAACTGACAAAATTACATTTAAGAAAACATTAGATATAGCCTTTAGATATAGCTCTTGCTGTAAGAGTATCACCGTATCCATAGAGAAGGTAGAGAATGTTGTTAATGCACCCAATAACCCTGTTGTAAAAATAAGCTTTTGATAAGTTGAAAAATTAATTTGAGAAAAATACATAAAAAGAAAGCCCATCAAGAGGCTTCCTAAAATATTAACACTTAATGTTCCAAAAGGAAACGTCGATGCACTTAGCTTTTGAACCCATAAAGAGAGAGCAAAACGCATAATTGCACCTAAAAACCCACCTACTCCAACGGCTAAAATTAAACCTACATTCATTATTGTTTAAACTGCCAATCATCTTTTATTCTAGCATTTTCTTCTTTTATATCTGAACTCTTTTGTTCTAATAGAGTATCAAGGAGATTCAACTCCTGACTTAAGGAGGCATCTTTTAAAACAGCTTGCTCTTTGAGATAAACTTTTTTAAATGTTTGAAAAAGTTTTTTATACCCTTTGCTTACCTGTAAAGCACAAGATTTTCGCTCCCATGTACTAACCACAGGATAGAGTGGATGTTTTGGTGGGTAAACAAGGCAACGCTTCATAAGAGCAGTTGGACTTTCCATAACCCACTTAACCTTGTCATTACACCCTGCTCGACTATCAATCAACCAATTCTTCATAAGAGATACATAATCACTTATCAAAATAGCCTTTCTAATTCCACTATTATCATAGTAAACATCTTTCTTTTTAAATGCTACCTTCTGCTTACTTGTATAGGCTTTCCCATTTACATCTTTATAACTTACTTCTAGAAAAACATCAGCACTTTTAGCTACCTCGGGATGCTCTTTGAGCTTCAACAGTACCACACCACCTTTGGTGGCTGTTCCATCATTATGAGAAGGAAACAGAGTATTGATACTCATCAGCGTCCCTGTAGCCAAAGAAGCATCAGGCGAACCATACACAGCTTCTAGACTATATTTAGCGTTGTTCAGTTTTAACTCTAAATCATAGACCAATGGAGTAACCATATAGTCAAACTCTTTGTCTAATAATTTAGAGAAAGCTTTTGATGAGTGAACAGAAAAGTAGTTTGCACCTTTTGTTTTAGAAACATACTCTACTAAATCATTATTAAAATCAACACCCACGCCTATAAATGTTGTATGTATTCCTTTTAGCGATGCCTCTTTTGCCATACCAAAAAGCTTATCTTTATTAAGCTCTCCTCGGTTTGGCATTGCATCGGTCAAAAAGATAATACGGTTTTCATAATCTGAACTCTCTTTTACCTCATCAAAAAGTTTAAGAGCTTCTTTGTACCCTGCACTCCAGTTTGTTCCTCCTCTAGCCTTGAGTTCTAAAATATGCTTACGAATTGCCAGCTTATTACTCTCTCCTACTAGATTTAGAGGTTTAGCCTTATACGCATTATGGTCAAAGAGTACTACCCCTACTCTGTCATCATTATTTAAATGTCCTAACATTGCTACAATTGATTCATTAGCAATTTGCATCTTTTGTTTAGTTGAGTTTTCGTTACTCTCTATTTTATTTCCAAGTTTATCATAATAGTAAGCATTAAATTTAGAGTTCATAGAACCTGAAATATCCAAAACGACCACAAGGTTCAATTTTTTACGTTTAAACTCTTTTTCCTCAATTCCAGAGTTTAGACCAACGCTTAGAAAGAGTTCCTTTTCATCAGAAAAGGGATTACGTCGTTTAGCTGTAGCATAAGAGGGACAAAATAAATCCTTACACTCATCTCCTTTTAGTCCTGTATCAAAGTAATGTTTATAAAATTCTCCTTCGTAAGTAATAGAGTCCAATTTTGGCAAATAACCATTATCAATATTAGCTTTAAAATTTTTAGTATCTTTTGCCCCACCTACAGCCATACCTATCTTTTTAGGAGAACGATACGCTTTTGGTGCAGACATGGTCATAGGATAATTAGAGAGGGTTCTTCCCATACCTGTTGGTAGTCTCTTTGAATTCTCTAAGACCATAGTTGAATTGTACTCCCAATCATCCAAAAGTTGTTCATCAGCTTTTTTACTCATTGCCGATAAGAGAGTTATATTTAAAATTAGGGTTAAAAATAATATTTGCTTCATTGTTTATCCTTTATGCTGTATAATTTTTGGCTCTTACACTCATCTGTTTACTCTCTTCGTCCATATAAATATCATATCTATCCATTGCACGAAGCAGAGAGCTTAATTTTTTAAAGCCAAAGTTTACAGGAGAAAAAGAGGAGTTGTTATTGATATACGCACCCATATCAGCTAAATTTGACCAACCAAACTCATCCATTGTCTGTGCAGAGGCATTATCCAAAAGTTTCAAAAGCCATTTATCTTTTCTAAAATCCGAAGGCACTTTCTTTTTCTCTTTTACCTTTGGTTCATTCCCTTTTTCAGACTCCATAAGTTTTTCAGTAAAAATAAACTGTGAACAGGCAACCATAAACGCTTGTGGTGTCTTTTTCTCTCCAAAACCAAACACTTTGATTCCCTCTTGCTGTACCCGCATCACTACAGGGGTAAAATCAGAGTCACTCGTAGCAAAGGCAAAGGCATCTATTTTTTTAGTATGTAACATATCCATTGCATCAATCGTCATCAAAATATCAGTTGCGTTCTTCTGCTTAGAGTAATCAAACTGCTGTATAGGTTTAATCGCAAACTCTAAAAGCTTTGCTTCCCAATTTTTTAGATTATCTTTTGTCCAGTTTCCATAGGCTTGGCGTATGTTAACAACACCAAACTTAGAGAGTTCTCCTATGATTCCTTCGATAGCTCGATGCGATATGTTATCACAATCAATAAAAAGGGCTATATGGTCTTCGTTACGCATTAGAACTCTTCTTTAGGTGCATAATAGGTCATGGTAGAACGTCCAAACTTTTTACGTTTTACCTGTTCCAATTCGCCAATACTCTTTGGCATCTCTAGCTGACTCATATGCTCAACAATAACCATCATACATTTCGTAGGATTTATCTTCTCTATAAGCTCTATAGTCTTGTCATAAACATCATCCATTCCATCACGCGTAGCAAATGGTGGGTCAAAATAGAAATAGGTTTTTTCATCGCGATTTTCAACCATCGAAAGCACCGTATCAAATTTTTCAAAGCTGTCGCCAAACATATGTTGACACTTTGCAGGATTTAAACGTTTTATATTATCTTGCAATACTTTATAAGCTATCTTATTATACTCGATGAAATAACAGTAACTTGCCCCACGGCTAAGAGCTTCTAAACCAATAGAACCTGAACCTGAAAAGACCTCTACAAAGTTTTTATCGATAATATCAAACTGCAAGGTATTAAACAGAGACTCTTTTAAAATCCCTTTAGAACTGCGAGTGGTAAATATGTTTGGAATTTCAATAAGTTTCCCTTTGAAATCGCCTGCTATTATTTTTGTTGTGAAATTGTCTTGTTTTGCCATGGTTCTCTCTTTATAATTATTCACGAATTATAACAAATGTTTTATAGAAAGAGAGAGTGTTTAAAAGTGGTTGGCAGGAGAATATGCCAACCTAAGAAGTTTTTTTATTTTAAAGTACCGTTTAAAAAGTCATTTTTTAGTGATTTATTTAACCAATAAGAGACACTTGCAAATGATACATTTTTATTACCATCTTCATTCTCTAAATTTTTATCAAATCGAGTAGGGAATCCTAAGTGATAAATTCCATCAGCAAGATTATTAATGGTATTTCTATTGTTCATAACCCCTACAGCACCATCATTTTGAATTCTATGGTAACCTGTCTCTTCATTATCTTCATCATCGCCATGCAACTCTGCCCACTCAGAAGCATAATTAGTTACAAGATAAGTATTTAATGTTTTAACCTCATCAATAGAGATATAATTATCATCTGCAATACCTGTTGTTTTAATTCCTTCAACAATAAGTTTATTCATCTCATTTGCTGTTCTTGCACCTTCTCGAATATCTTCCATAGAAACATTATAAATCAGACCTTCATCTGAATAGATATATGGAATCATTCTATCAAATGATGTTCCTGTTGTTCCCTCTACCTCTTTATACTCAGGATTAACAAATTTACCCTCTTTTAAATCTTGTTTTAAAGAGCTATCTAACCACCATGCAACCTTTTCAAAACGTTGATTCGCATTACCATCTTCATTAAGTAATCTATCGTTTCTATTGGTTTCAAAACCTAAATGGTAAATTCCATCTGCAATGCTATTCATTACATTATCTGCATAGAGTCGTGTTGTTGCTCCATCATTTTGAACTCTATGATAGCCTGTCTCTTCTCCATCTTCATCATCGCCATGTAGCTCTGCCCACTCTTCAGCATGATTGGCTACCAAATAGTTATTAACGGTTCTAATATCAGCCGTGGTTAGCTTCTTGTCATTTCCTAAACCTTCTGCTTTTATCGCCTCTACAATTAGGTGATTCATCTTATCTGCTGTTCTTGCACCAGCTCTTAAATCACTTGTTGGAACTTTTCTAAGTAACCCTCGGTCTGTTAAAATAACATTAACAATCATATCCAATTTGGTTCCTGTTGTTCCAGCTACCTCTTGGAAATCAGCATTATTTAATGCACCACCTTGAGCATCAAACTTCATCACAGAACCAAGAAGATACCCTACTGTTGTAAAACTACTGTCTCTATTTCCATCAACATTTGTAGTGCTTCTACCATTATTAGTACTTTCAAGACCTAAATTATAAATTTTTCCCCAAACGTTTCTTAAAGCGTTTGTATTCAGTGCTGTAATACGCCCTCTTCTCTCAATTGCTTTATAGTCTGCTCGTAATGTTGCCCACTCAGCAGAGTATTTTTCAACCAAATAGAGGTTTATCTCCATCGTATCAGCAATAGAGATTAGACCATCATTTGCCAATCCATTTACGGTAACAGCTTCAAAAATAAGTTCATTCATTCTAGCTGTAGCTACCTTTGCTTTTTCAATATCTTCAGCAGATATTTTAGCATTTAAGTAGGTATCATTACTAATAACCTCTTGGATTTGCTCTAAACCTGTAGGTTCAATAATCTCAACCAAAGCTCTCTCTTGTGCTTTTAGCTGGTCTAAAGAGAGACCACTTTGAACCGATACATTATCAATAACTGCACCAAGTCCATTATCTTGTGAAGCAATTTCGCGTATTGCGATGGATTGTTCTCCACCTGTACCTGTAAACTCAACACCATATTTTTCCCAATATTTACCTGGAGTCATTGCCAAAACAACTTGACCATCAACAAGAAGTTCAAAGTCAGAAGTACCTGCTTTCCGAGCATAAGCATCTAAGCTAAATGTATATTTCTCGCCTGCAACAGTAGTGATACTTTGGGTTAATGAATTAACATTGTTTCTTCCAACATCTAATTCTGCTTTGTACGTTCCTTTAGTAGCTATTCTACCAATTTTATGGTTCCATACTTCACCGTTACCATTCCAATTTGTAAATTGAACCTCTTTCCATCTACCGTGGTCTTTATCTATTGTAAAGTTCTCAAAACTTCCATTTTGAACCAACTCTCCACTTGCCATCACAGTAGTTGCATTCACACTACATAAAATTGTTGCTAACGCCAAACTCTTTAAATTCATACTTCTTTTCATAACGTAACCTTTATCTTATTTATTCTAAATAAAGTATATAGAATAAATATGTCCTTTTTATGTCTTTTTTGCTTTTTTTAGCATTCTTATTTAAATTTTATTTAAATCTAAACACTATATATTAAATTTTATTTCAAAATACTTTTTATTATTAATTTTAATTAAAGACATTAATTTATAGCTATAATTTTTTTATTATATAGTGTAAGTCAAACTATTTTTTCAAAAAATATTATCCCAAAAAAAAGAAACTGTTTTACTAGGGGGTCAAAGGGCATTTAAAGCCCTAAACTTAGGGATTCTATTTTTTGCTATAATTTTAGAAAAAAAGAGTAAAAATGATAAAAACTCCCTACTGGCTACTCGATGAATCCTTGCTCGAACAAAATCTAAAACTCTTGGCTCATATCAAAGAGAAAACAGGTGTAAAAATCCTCTTGGCTCTTAAAGGGTATGCTCTTTGGAAGAGTTTTCCTTTGGTTTCAAAATATCTTGATGGCTGTTGTGCTTCTGGACTGCATGAAGCACTACTTTCTAATGAGAACTTTAATAAAGAGACCCATACTTATAGCCCTGCATTTAAAGAGGAAGATATAAAAGCGATAGCAAACATCTCGAATCATCTTGTTTTTAACTCTCCTGCTCAATTTAGACATTTTGCACCCTTATCAAAAGAGTATAATCCTAGCATTTCACTAGGGTTAAGGGTTAATCCCGAATATTCAGAGTCTCCTGTAGAGCTGTACAATCCTTGCGGACTCTATTCGCGTTTGGGAACAACTGTAAAGAATCTTGATATATTACTTATAAGTGAATTTCAAGAAACAATAGAGGGCTTTCATTTTCATGCCCTTTGCGAACAAGACAGCTCGGCACTAGAAAACGTACTAAAAGCTTTTGAAGAGAAGTTTGGAAAATATCTAGCCAATCTAAAATGGGTCAACTTTGGTGGAGGGCATCACATTACACGTAAAGGCTACAACATTGAAAAGCTTATTAACCTCATCAACACCTTTCAAGCCAAATATCCTCATTTACAAATTTACCTTGAACCTGGCGAAGCCGTTGGATGGGAGACAGGAACACTCGTGACCTCTGTTTTGGATATTGTTCATAACGGTATCAATATTGCCATACTCGACACCTCGGCAGAAGTTCACATGCCCGATACCATTATTATGCCCTACCGAGCCGAAGTACAAGGAGCTGACGAGGTCAACAAGAAAGCTCACAACTACCGACTGGCAGGAAACAGCTGTCTAGCAGGAGATATTATGGGCGACTACTCTTTTGACAAACCTTTACAGATAGGCGATAAAATCATCTTTGAAGACCAAATGCACTACACAATGGTAAAAGCCACTACCTTTAACGGTGTACCTTTGCCATCTATAGTAATTAAGCGTTTAGATGGAACGATTGAAGTGATTAAAGAGTTTGGCTATGAGGATTTTAAAAATAGGTTGTCGTAGAATTTTGCTATAATTCCACCAATTAATCTCTTGATAACGGAATAGCATGATACAACTAACCAATCTAAGTAAAAGCTTCGGTGGACAAACCCTTTTTAAAGACCTTAACCTCAAAATGAACTCCAACCAAAAAATAGGACTTATCGGACGTAACGGTTCGGGCAAATCAACCCTGTTTAAAATTATACTCGATGAAGAGAGCCATGACTCTGGCGATGTTTCGATTCCGAAAAACTATAAAATTGGAACTCTACGTCAGCACTTGGTCTTTACCGAGCCAACCGTTCGCCAAGAGTGTTCTTTGGTTTTGAGTGAAGAGGAGCAGTATAACTTCTATAAAATAGAAAAAATTCTTTTTGGGCTTGGTTTTAGTAGTGAAGATTTAGAAAAAGACCCCCTAAGCTTTTCAGGTGGGTATCAGATTCGTATTAATCTTGCAAAGCTTTTGGCAACTGAACCAAACATGCTATTGCTTGATGAGCCGACCAACTACCTTGACCTGCTCTCTTTGCGTTGGTTAAAGCAATTTATCAGAACTTTTGATGGCGAAGTGATTTTGATTACCCATGACCGTGAATTTATGGATGCTGTAACCACACACACTATGGGAATTCAACGAAAAATGCTTCATATGATT
>CAYPCV010000045.1:0-6179 GCA_964409295.1 uncultured Sulfurovum sp. | reverse complement strand
TGTTCGTATTGCAGAGCCACATTCATTGTTAGAAACAGTTGCCTCTTTTAATGAAAATATCAACATGAAAAAAGCCGATAAGATATTAAAAGGAAAAAGAAAAGTTCAATATAATATTAAAAATAAACTTCCTATCTATTTAGTCTATTTAACAGCAGGAATGAACGAAGAGAATCAATTAGAGTTTAGAAACGATATTTACCGTTACGATAAGTTTATGAAACGGAGTATAAAGTAGGCTCTAATCCCTAAAGCGATAAAATAAACCTATTAAAAAAGAACAGGCTTATCTATTTGGAACTATCTGCAAAAATACTCTCTAGCAAAGGAAAACTTCTATCCGAGGTCTACTTTGAACTCCAGCAATACTTTGAAAAAAAATATGGTTCAAACACCCTTGTTCTTATAGAAATAGGAACATTTTTTGAAGTTTATGAGGTCAATAATAATGAATTAAAAGTTGGAAAAGCAAAAGAGATTGCTGAACTTTTAAACATTCAATTAACACGTAAAAATAAAAATATTATAGAAAATTCGGTTCAAAACCCTCTCTTGGCAGGTGTTCCTACCGTTTCACTGGAACGATACTTGGCTCGACTAATTACAATGAAAAGATATACGATTGTTTTGGTCAAACAAAAAGGGGAAGTTCCTAATATTAAACGTTATGTCTCTAATATTATCTCTCCAGGTACAAATTTTGACTATCAAACCGAAGCCGAAGAGAGTAACATCGTCTCATTGAGTATCGATAAAAATCAAGATATTTACTCAGTAGGATACGCAGCAATTGATGTCACTACAGGAAAAACCATTATCAATGAGATTCATTCAAATCGGGATGATAAGACTTATGCATTAGATGAACTCTTTAACCTATTACAAACCTACAATACGGCTGAAGTTATTGTCTCATTAAAAAGCAGTGAAATAGATAAAGAGTGGCTAAAAAGCTATCTTGAACTGGCTCAATTTCATACCTCGTATAATGAAAAATCTTGTAAGATTAGCTATCAAAATGAACTCTTTGCTAAAGTCTATGAAATCAACTCATTTTTATCGGCTATTGAGTTTTTAGATTTAGAACGACACCCCTACACCACAGAGGCATTGGCTGTACTTATTGAGTTTATTATAGAACATGATGAAGCTATTATAGAGAAGATGAATCGCCCTATCTTTTTAGGCGAAAGTCGCTACTTGTATTTGGGAAACAATGCCTTGGAGCAATTAGGGGTTATTTCACGTGATAGATCAGACGTTACCCTACTCAAACTTATTGATAAAACATCCACAGCCTTTGGAAAAAGGCTCTTAAAAGAACGACTACTCTCTCCTATTGTCGATAAATTTTTGCTTGAAGAGCGTTACGATTTAAGTGAAAAACTTCTACCTAAAAGTGATAGCTACGAAACACATCTAAAAAATATTTATGATTTAGAACGCATTACACGACGTATCAAACTCAAAAAACTACACCCCGTAGAATTGACCTATATAGATATGTCCTTGGACGCTGTATTTAAATTATTAGAAGATGCCAAAAATAGTGGTTTAGAGTTTGATAACACTCTTATCTCTGAAGTCAAAGAGTTTCAAAGTTATCTAAAACAAACTTTTGACTTGTCCATCTGTGCAAAATTTCGTATTGAGCAGATTAATGATAATATTTTTAAAGATGGTATTTATCCTATGATTGATACAATTTTAGAGAAACAAAACAAAGAGTTGAGTAAATTAGATACCGTCAGTAAACATATTGATAAGCTCTTTGAAAAAGAAAAAGTTTCTAAAAGCAGTACAAATTCTTACACCGATTTAAGATATTTAGAGAGTGAAGGTTACTCTATTAACCTTACAAAAAATCGTTTTACCCTTATAGAAAAAGAGCTGAAAAGCTCTTTTGTAACCATTGAGGGAAAACACTATTTTTTTAAAGATTTTTACTATAAACAACTTAAGAGTTCTGTCAAAATAAACTCCACTCTTTTTGAAGAGATTACACAAAATTTTGAAAGCAGTCAAATAAAACTTATCTCTTTGGTCAAAGAGCGTTATCTACAGAGTCTTTTAGAGTTAGAGAATCGTTTCTCTCATCTATTTGATGAGCTAATACGTTTAATTGCCAACATTGATGTGGCTATCTCCAATGCAAAATGTTCAAAATCCATGAATTTAAGCCGTCCAACAATTATAGAGAAAGCCAATGCCTTTGAAGCAATTGATTTACGGCATCTTATTATAGAATCAAATGAGCAGAGTGGTATCTATATACCTAATGATGTCTATTTGGGTTCGGATATAGAGACAAAACATAAACATATTACCCTCTCTGCTTCCGAAGGAAAAGCTGTCAACGGAATTTTACTTTATGGCATTAACTCTTCTGGTAAATCTTCACTAATGAAAAGTATTGGGCTTTGTGTTATTTTAGCACAAGCTGGTTTTTTTGTTCCTGCTAAAGCGTTAACACTTGGGCTATATGACAAACTTTTTACCCGTATTGTCTCTGGGGATAATCTCTATAAAGGCTTATCTACCTTTGCTATAGAGATGATGGAACTAAAAAATATTTTTAACCGAGCCACAAAACGAAGCCTTATTTTGGGCGATGAGATTTCACAAGGAACAGAGACAGAGTCGGGTCTGGCTATTGTAGCAGGAGCTATTTTAAAGCTTTTAGAACTCAACTCTACATTTATCTTTGCAACCCATTTACATCAACTCAAAAATATTGAGCCTTTACAAAATATTGATTCACTTATTCTTTTACATTTAGGAGTCAAATACGATGAAGAGAGTGATGCTCTAATTTATAACCGAAAATTGCAACTGGGCATGGGCAGTTCCCTGTATGGTTTAGAGTTTGCTAAATCTTTGCACATGGATGAGAAGTTTTTGAAAAATGCCTACAGCATACGAAAAAACCTTATTGGAAAACACTCTGAACTTAAAAGTTTAAGCAAACAAAAACGAAGTAGATACAACAAAAACCTTTATGTTACAAAATGTGCCTTATGTGAAGAGAGTGTGGAAGAGGTGCATCATATACAAGAGCAACAGATGGCAAATGATGCAGGAATGATTGGATATATTAATAAAAATCACAAATACAATTTGATTCCTTTATGCAAGAAACACCATAATATGGTGCATGAGGGCAAGGTTCATATCTCTGGTTTTGTAATGACCTCAAAAGGATTAAAACTTCATTATGAAGAATCCTAGATAAAAGATACGTTACTATTTTACCCAAATTGGTTTTTTCTTCTTTTTAAAGACTCCTGATTTTCCCAATTATTACACGATATAGCGTTAAGATGGATGAAAAGAAAAAAAGGAGTTATAATGAAATCTAATTCATTTATCATACTATTTACAACAACTATATTAGGGCTTATTACCTATGGTCTATTGAATAATATTCAATTTTCTCTAATCGTATTACTCTTGGGGGTACTCTTTTTTTATATTTCAAAAAGAAATACCATTGAACGAAAAGAGAATCTAAATATTATACGAGATGAAAGTAAACTCTATTTTTATCTTAGCGATGATTTACTCTTCTCTGTAAACTTGTCTCATAACAAATCAATTGCCGAGACATTAAGAGAAGCTATCAATAGAGAAACAGCAAGTATTAGAAATATTACACGAAAAATATGTTTTATTAATTTTAAAGAAGAGAAGCTATTGAATGAACTTAATAATTCTCTTATCTCGAAAAGTTAACTCTTTTACTCTATACTTGAAAAACTACTTGGGCGTTACAGACGGGTTAATCTGTATATCCATTGGATTAGAAGACCCCAACAGCATTGCCCAAGATTTTTTACAGGCATCTCAAAAGTAAGAACTGCTACTTTCTTTCCATCGTAGGTATAAATACCTACACCCAAAACTTAAAGTTCTCTCTTTTAACCAATTTTGACTATAATCAAAACATGAAACCTGTACAATTTTTAAGCAATTCTCCAAAAATCGATAATATTGTTAAAGGGTTTACCCTAACCCGTTCACTTTTTGTCTCTTCATTACTTGTAGGGCAAGAGTACACAGGAAAAAAAACACTCATTGAGATGTTGTTTCCTAACAGTATTGCTGTGGATGCTTCAAGTAAAGAAGAACTTCTTTTAGCACTAAAAAGTTATGATGAGATTATTATCTATAATTTTGAAAAGCTCAATCACTTTGACGATTTGAATTTTGAAAATAAACGGATTATTGCCATTGCAAACCATATTGACAACAGTCAAAAGATTGAAAAGAAGTTTGCCTTTATCTACCATATGCCTTCTCTTGACGAACGAGAAGATTTAGATTTACTCATCGAGTACTTTCAGAATGAAATTCAAAAAGAGCTGATGCTTGACTACCCCATTGAACTAGATAAAAGTAACTTAGACCTCTCTACTAATATACAGTCACTTAAAGCTTCTATTTATAGACAACTTATGAACAAAACACTCAACCGTGAAGATATAGAGCAGATACTATTTGAATATCTACTACATCATATTGAGGGAAACAATGCCTACCGAGAACATCTTGTTCTCTTTGAACGACCTCTTATTAAAGCAGGTCTTAAAAAATATAAATCTCAGCTCAAACTCTCGTCCATTCTAGGACTCAACCGAAATACATTGCGAAAGAAGATACAAGAACATGACCTCGATTGATTTTAAATTTTTCATTGAAAATGACTCCAATCCATTTGTACTTTTTTCCAGTTCAGGAAAATTAAAATATCTTAATACTTCAGCTGAAATACTTATGGGTTCATGCAATCCCAAAGAGTTATTTAAAATTGCTCTCTCTTATGCACCTCAGAGTTTTGGTTACAATAAAACGGTTTTAGACTTATCTTTTGGTTCTTTTGAATTTTATGGCATAAATGTACTCTATGAAAATGAAGACATTATTGGTATGCACCTATATAATAAACCAATGGCAAAAGTAGATGATAGTTCCCTACTTGAAGGCTATACGCTAACCGACTTAAACTTACTTCTTCAAGCCAATATTGAACTTTTCAATATACACTATCACGGTAAAATAAAGCTTTTAACCGATTATGACATTCCTGAATTACAAATTCATCAAAATGATTTTTCTATGCTTTTACGACAAGTTTTTTCACAATTCGCAGAAAATAAAAAATTAGAAATTAGTATGAAAATTAAACTTGGCGAACGCATAGTTGTCAAAGAGAAACGTTATTCTATTATTACTCTTCAAGTTCAAAGTACGACACGAGATAAAGAACAGGATAAAGAGATAGAACTCCTTGCACTAAAAAGTCATATCAATATTCACTTTAAAGAGTCTACAACAACCTTAGAAATCCCTGCTATTTCATAGAAGTTAATGGGGAAAAGCTCTCCTACTACTTAAAGTAAATTTTAGATAAAATATTTTATGACGCTTGTTTATATTGGAAATTTAAAAATATATATTCTCTTTTTACTATTTATCACAAATCTTCATGCAGGCTATTCTATTGATATTTCCAAAGAAAAAAAACACTTCTCTCTGCTTGAATCAAGCGAAGTCTACTTTGACCGTGATAATAACAAAACACTCAAAGAGCTACTTCAACAACATCTGTTTAAACCTTACACTTCTTCACAGATTAATACGGGGATAAAAAAGATTACAGTTTGGATAAAAATACAGCTTGACAATCCAAGTAGTACAAACGTAGAGAAGATATTAATTTTAACCTCTCCACTGCTTGAACAAATTGAACTTTACAACAGTATAAATCACACTAATCCTCTGTTAGCTGGTGTCAAGTATATAGATGAAAATAGGATTGCACTCTGTCCAAATTACAAAATTCAGCTCAAAGCAAACAAGTCACAAGAGTACTATATCAAGGTTAAATCTAAATGGACACCTGTTAATTTTAAAATTTTATTGAAAAATAAAAGAGCATTTCAAAAAGAAGATTTACAGCAACAACTAGTAAAAGCAATGCTCTTGGCAATGATTATTATTTTGATGATTTACAGTTTTATACTTTCATTTTATGCCAAAGATAAAGGCTATCTATACTACAGTCTTTACCTCTTAACACTTATCTATCAACAGGGAAGTTATTTGGGCCTAAATCAACTCTACTTACCTATAGAGTTTGTAAGTAATATTGAAATACGCATGGCAAATACAAAAATCTC
>CAYPCV010000044.1:0-15957 GCA_964409295.1 uncultured Sulfurovum sp. | reverse complement strand
ACAGAAAGTGTTGAACCAGCTTTTGGCATACCTGCAAGAGTTACAGCTCCATCAAGATTATCATTATATGCTAACGATTGTAATGATTGTTCTGCATTCCAAATACCTGTCTCTGTTCCTGAACCACCTGTACCTGCAACTAATGACTCTTTTAAAAGTGTTGTATTATTTTCAATAATACCTGCACTCCGTAAGATACTATATGCCGCACCATTTGTATGGTCTGTAGCTCCATATCCTGTTGTAATAATAGCAGAACGGTATGTCAAACCAGAGTTGGTCATTTCAACTGTAAAATCATCAGCAGCTTGACTTAAGGCATTTTGATTATCACTCATACTACCAGAATCATCAACAACAAATAAAATATCAGCATTCTGTTTAGCTGTAGCTTGATTAAACTTTTCTGAAGAAGTTGTTAATTTTTTCCCTTTTGGAATTACTCTTGCTGCATTGGTAATTGAGCTACTCTCTGTCTGATATTGTGTGTATAATTTTTCAGGAACAACAACAGCAATATAAAAAGCAGAAGCTTCATACTCTCCATAAAGTAAAATTAATCGAAACGTTGTATCTACAGGTGCATTTGTCATTGCTAAAGGAAGACCTTTTGCTGTTCCACCTGAAAGTGTGGTTACAATTTCTCCTGCTAAAGTCAAGGGTTCTATCTCTTTATTTGTCTCTAACTTATACTGAGCAATGGTAAAAGTATAAGGTGTTTGAAAACTTTGTGATGAAAAGAGTGAAATCGTATCAATACTTCCTCCAGCAGTACTCAATTGTGTAAAGGCAGTATCAATACCTTTTTGCATAACTTTATAACTTTTAGACGCTTTTTCTATTGTACCTATTTCTTGTACAAAGGCTGCCAACTCTTCATTTGTACCTGCTGACATCATTTTTGCAGTTGTACCTTCAATCTTTGTATCAACTAATGTCACACCCTCTGGCACTTGATAGGTTGTTTTATCCATCTCAAAAGTTTCAACTGCTTTTGTATCATCTTTCTTATCATCATCACCACAACCAATGAGAGATAGAATAAATATAGAAGTAAGTAATAGCTTAAAAATTTTCATAACTTTTCCTTGAAATTAAATTTTGAAATCTAAATATATTAGTTTCATAAGTTTATTATAACAGACAAACGTTGCAAAAACGTTGCAAAATATTATTTATTGTTCCAACTGTGCTTTAATTTATTAATTCTTATCATTAATAATAAGAAGTTCCTTCTATAAAATATTTTTACTTCTATGCAACAATCTGCTATAATCGCGAAAAAATTTAATTTATACATTATCAATGTATAAATATAGAGGAATAACCCGTGAGAACACACTATTGTGCTGATGTAAACGAAACACATATTGACCAAACAGTTACCGTATCTGGTTGGGTATCAAGTCGCCGTGACCATGGTGGATTGATTTTTATTGACTTAAGAGACAAAGACCAAGTGGTTCAGATTGTTTGTGACCCTGCTGACAATGCAGAAGCTCATAAACTAGCTGAAGGAGTAAGAGACCAATTTGTGCTTATTGTCACAGGAAAAGTTCGTGCCAGAGGCGAAGGGCTTGAAAATCCAAAACTTAAAACTGGTAAAATTGAAATTGTTGCAGATAAACTTATTATTGAAAACAAATCACTTCCAATGCCTTTTGAGCTTAACGATGAAAAAGTAAATGAAGAGATTAAATTAAAATATAGATATTTGGAGCTTAGAACTCAAAAGTCGTATGATATTTTTAAACTTCGTTCAAAAGCAACCATGGCAGCTAGAAATGTGCTTGATGAGTTGGACTTTTTAGAAGTTGAAACCCCAATTATTACAAAATCTACTCCTGAAGGTGCTAGAGATTATCTTGTACCAAGTCGTGTTCATGGTGGCGAATTTTATGCACTTCCACAATCTCCACAGCTCTTTAAACAGCTTTTAATGGTAGGTGGTTTTGATCGTTATTTCCAAATTGCAAAATGTTTTAGAGATGAAGATTTAAGAGCAGATAGACAACCAGAATTTACTCAAATAGATGTTGAGATGAGTTTCTGTAACCAAGAAGATGTTATTGATGTAGCTGAAAAACTAATTCATAATATTTTTGACAAGTGTGGTTTTGAGATTCCTACTAAGTTTACAAGAATGTCCTACATGGACGCAATGGAGAACTACGGTTCAGACAAACCAGACATGCGTTATGACCTTAAAATGGTAGATGTTATTGATATTTTTGAGCGTTGTGATAATGCAATTTTCTCTAATATTGCAAAAGATACCAAACAGAATAGAATCAAAGCACTAAAAGTTCCAAAAGGCGATGAGATTTTCTCTAAAAGAGAGATGAAACGTTTTGAAGATTACGTTCGTAAATTTGGAGCATCAGGACTTGGTTACTTCCAAATGAAAGAAGATGGTCTAAAAGGCCCATTAACTAAATTCTTTACAGAAGAGGATATTCAAGCAATTATCGAGAGATGTGAACTTGAAGTTGGCGATGCTGTATTCTTTGGAGCAGGAAATAAAAAATTGGTTTGGGACTATATGGGTCGGTTCAGAATTCACTTAGCAGAGATTATGAACATAATTCCAAAAGATACTTTTGAGTTCTTATGGGTTATGGATTTTCCAATGTTCGAGAGTGATGATGGTCATGTAAAAGCAATGCACCATGCATTCACTATGCCTGAAACTGACGAAAATGGAAAAATTGTTTATGATGATATTGAAGATTTAAAATCAGTAGCTTACGACATTGTACTTAATGGTACAGAGCTTGGTGGTGGGTCTATTCGTATTCATAAAGAGGAGTTACAAAAAGAAATCTTTAAACTTATGGGTATTTCAGATGAAGAGGCAGAAGAGAAGTTTGGTTTCTTACTTGATGCCTTCAAATTTGGAGCTCCACCACACGGTGGATTTGCATTAGGTTTGGATAGATTAATTATGCTTATGACAGGTGCAAGTTCTATCAGAGAGGTTATTGCCTTCCCTAAAACACAAAAAGCACAATGTATTCTAACAAAAGCTCCAAGCCCAGTTGAACCAGAGCAACTTACAGAGCTTAGTCTTAGAGTAAGAAAACAAGTAACCGAATAAAATACATTACACATAAAGGAAAACTATGAAAAAACTCTTCTTATTAATTGGAGCTCCAGGTTCTGGAAAAACTACTGATGCAAGTTTAATTGCAGGAAAACATTCAGATAAAATTGTTCACTACTCAACAGGCGATATGCTTCGTGAAGAGGTAGCAAGTGGCTCTGAGCTTGGTCAAACCATTGAAGATTTTATCTCTAAAGGTGCGTTAGTTCCTCTGAATATTATTGTTGACACCATTATCTCTGCTATTAATCAAGCACCTGTAGATACGGTACTAATTGATGGTTATCCACGTTCAGTTGAACAGATGATAGCACTTGATGAGATTGTAGCAAAAGAGGATAACATTGAACTTACATCAGTAATTGAGGTAAGAGTAAGTGAGCAAGTGGCAAAAGATAGAATCTTGGGTCGTGCAGCCGATGCTAAACCAGGCGAAGGACGAAGCGATGATAGTATTGATGTATTCTACGATAGAATGAAAGTATATACAGACCCATTGGCAGAGATTCAAGAGTTTTACACAAATAATGGTCTTATTAAAGTGATTAATGGCGAGAGAGAACTTGAACCAATTGTTGCTGAAATGGAAGCTTTTGTTTTGGAGAACATGTAGAACAAATGGTGCGATAGCTATTATCGCACTCAAAGATTAAAGTCGTTCAACCAAACGATTTACATCACTCAATAGCTCTACATTGGACAAAGTGGCTAAAGGCAAAGAGGTAGGATTAGCAAAATCAAACTCTCGTGCTTTTTCAGCCAATGAACGACGACCACGTGTAGAATTGATAAACTGTACAATAAAACGGCTATCTAGCTTAACATAAGGCTTTCGTCTTACAATGGCCATATAATGAGGAACCACATACCCCTCTTGACCTTTTTCAACATAACAGGCAATCATTGGATGATAAAGACTAACAATTACATCTCCTGCTTTGGTTAACTGCTTTGCAGATGCTTCATTGGCACACTTTATCTCTAAAAATTTACGCTCATCTAAAAAAGAAATTGGTTCTAAAGAAACCATTGTCAACTCTTTACAAGCTTTTTTCTTGCTTTTAGCTTTTCCTTCAACAAGATAAGCACCTCTAATAATTTCTGCAACTTCTTTTAATTTCATAATTTTTTCTTTATATAGTTTATTATTTTACAAAATGATTTCTCAAAGACTTAATAAATTCTTAATGTATGAGTAAGTATAGTGAAAAACTCCTTATATTAAATTAATATAAATCAAAAATACTAATTTTTAAAAATAAGTTTAATAAAAAGAAACAGCTAATAATGGCTTTAATGGAAGTAGAAATATTTAATATATTTTTTCACAGAAGTTGTTTTATTGATGCAATTTTTGATTGCATCAATAGAAGTTTTAATTTCGTTTAGAGAGTCGCTGACATTCTGAAACAAAATGTTTAGCATTTTCTACAGGTACATCGGGAAGAATTCCATGTCCTAAGTTAAATATATGTCTACCATCTTTCATGGTTTCAGCAAGTGATGCAACACATTCAGTAGTTGCCTCTTTTGAGTAAAGACGACAAGGCTCCATGTTTCCTTGAAGCACATACTTATCTCCTAATTTCTCTTTTGCCAATGCCATTGGTGTTGACCAATCCACACCAAATACATCAAAGTTTCCATAAACATTATCTAAAAATGCAGGAATCCCTTTAGGGAACATGATAATTGGGGTATCTGGATATTTAGACTTTAAATGGTCACAAATCTCAACCATATATTTCCATGAAAACTCATCGTATTTACTTGGCTCAATCGCAGCAGCCCATGAATCAAAGATTTGAACAACATCAATTCCTGACTCAATCTGTTTTTCCATGTAATACTTTACAACAGCCGTTACCTCTTTTAAGATATTGTGCAAAAGTTCAGGATTAGAATACATCATTTTTTTACAAATATTATAGGTTTTCGTACCCTGCCCCTCTATCATATAGGTAGCTAATGTCCAAGGAGCTCCACAAAAACCAATAAGTGCAATCTCATCGCCACGCTCATCAAGCTGTTGACGCAATAATTTAATAGTATCGTAAACATAAGTTAATTTATCCGATGCTTCTCTCCCTTTAACAAGTCGGTCTAAATCTTCTTGTGATTTTATAGGGTCATTAAATTTTGGTCCAAAACCTTTGATAAACTCTAAATCCATTCCCATCTCATCGGGAATTACTAAAATATCTGAAAATAAAATCGCTGCATCAACTCCCACAATATCCAATGGTTGAATTGTTACTTCAGCAGCCTTTTTAGGGTCATGACAAAGGTTCAAAAAATTCCCTGCTTTGGCTCTTACTGCCATATATTCAGGTAAATATCGACCTGCTTGTCTCATCATCCATACAGGAGTGTATGGGGTCTCTTTGCCTAAACAGGCATCTACAAAAATTTTACTCATTAGTGTCCAACCTTACTTAAAAAATATAATCCTACTGACAATGCAGTAATTGAGAGTGCAAAATAGAGCATCTCTAATGGTGTGCTAAACGAGGTATGTAATACCCGTTGAAAGAAATTAACTACCAATACCATCACGATAACTTTAGCAATCTTATCTTTGAGCTGGTCTAAAGAGGAGATTGCTAAGATTTGTCCATGTCCCTTTGCTTCGTCAATATGAGAAATAAAAAGCTCATAAAGACCAAAAGAGAAGATAAACATTACAACAGCAATTAAATAGAGGTCAACAGCTCCTATAATTTTAGCCACAATATTTTCATGAAAATTCTCAGGATGAGGATGAGCAAGGATACCATTAAAGGCATAACTTGCAACTGAAGCAATATCATAAGAAGCAACTACAAAAAGAATCACTGCTCCAATCAGTCCAAAAACAACTGCTAATATAACAACAAATCTACTTCTCCATATTGTCCCTTCAAAAAGGCGTTCAATAAGCGACTGCTCATTCTTTTCTTTAAAACTTTTACTTATTTTTGATTCTTGAACCATCAATTAATCCTCTAATTTTATCCACTTTTGAGCAATACGAACAGCATTAGTAGCTGCCCCTACTCTTACTTGGTCTGCAACACCCCACATATGAAGAATGTTTGAAGCATAAATATCTTTTCTAATTCGTCCAACATAAGTCTCATCAGTATCAGTTGCTGTCATTGGCATTGGGTATTTATTGTTTTCAAGGTCATCAACAAGCGTAACATTTTCAAACTCGCCAAGAACTTTTCTTGCTTGCTCAACTGATACATCAACCCCCTCTTCAAATGTAACCGTAATGGACTCAGAATGAGAACGAAGTACAGGAACACGCACACAAGTAGCAGATACAGCAAAATCAGAGTGCATAATTTTATTGGTCTCTAGTACCATTTTCATCTCTTCTTTAGTGTAACCATTCTCTTGTGGAGTATCAATATGAGGAATAACATTCAACGCAATTTGATGTGAAAATGCTTCTACTTTGGTCTCATCTAGTTTAAATGAAAAGAAATCTTGCATCTGACGAACAAGCTCTTCCATTCCTGCTTTTCCTGCACCTGATGTTGCTTGGTAAGTACTGACATCTACACGTTTAATTCCATACAAATCATGGAGAGGCTTTAGTAATTGTACCATCTGAATGGTCGAACAGTTCGGATTGGCAATAATACCTGTATCTTCCCACAGTTCAATATCTTCAGGATTAACTTCAGGAACAACCAAAGGCACAGAATCCATCATTCTAAAATGCGAAGTATTATCAATAACAACAGCTCCACTTTCAACAGCATATTTGGCATATTTTTTAGAAATACTTCCACCAGCAGAGAAGAAGGCAATATCAATACCACGACCCTCAAAAACGGTTTCTGTTAACTCTTCGATTTTATGATTAGAGCCATTAAACTCAATCATTGAACCTGCTGAATTTGCACTCGCCAATGGTAATAACTTTCCAATAGGAAATTTAACCTCTTCTAATACTCGAAAAAGTTCTTCGCCCACGGCTCCACTTGCACCTACAACAGCTACATTATACTGCTTCACATTTATCCTTTAATATTAAAATAGTTTCACATATTTTAACTTTTATTCTTTGATGTTATTTTAACAAAATGGCTGTGAGGATTGGCTTTTTTAAAAAGATTTAAAAGGTTTAAAAGAGGAGTGGTATAAATTGTTTCAATTTCTAAAACAATTTATACACAAGAGAAAGCACCTAAGCACATTCATAAGAGTCTGTTTCTTGATGATAGACAGCTTCTTTATTATTTTCACAAAAATATTCCGAAGTAGGAAGAGTACTTTTTTCAATAATTTTATGACCAATAGTTTTATTAGGCATGGTCAAGTGAATCTGATTTTCCTCATATTTTTCAATCTCTGCTACTGTCATAATATATTTTTCAGGAGCAAGAATAATGGTCTCCATCTCTTTCTCATTTAGAGGCTCTAATTTTTCATTTTTCTGCTTAATATATTTACTTTTATTTAAAGTTATCTTCTCTACTATTAAGGTTTTCTTCTCTTTTATAATAGTAAAAAGATTTTTATCTTTTTTAACTTCTTTAATTTCATTATCCGAAGATAAATTGGAGAGGTCAAGAATACAAACTCCATTTTTACAAGTCATATTTGTCCCTGCAGATAAGTTCATGGTAAGAAATGTTATTGATAAGATGGTTGATGTCAAAATAGCTGTTTTCATTAGACTTTCTCTCCTTAAAGTGTTATTTTCTATAACAATTATGACAAATATTTCAAGAAAATACAACAACTTTTAAAAGAAAATTAAAGTTAAGTAGTAAAAAGTTACATTTATAGGGATTTACAACAAGGAGAAGAACAAAAAAAAACATATAGTAATTTCAGCAATATTTATACTGTTTCATACTGTTTTTTTACTTTAAAAACTATTGTAGGTTTCATGAAGATAAAAATTGAAACCTCTGAAAAGATACACCAAAATAGTGGATAGATTGTGGGGGAAATAGCCCACAATCGTTTTTTTCTTACTCTGAACGTCTATCTAAGACATCATCATTGACAATATCAGGTTCCTCTGTTTCCTCTTTTGGACATTTTGCCATACTCACAACAATATCTTTTTTCTCTACATTAACCACTTTTACACCTGACGTATTACGTCCTGCTTTTCGTATGGTTTGCATATCAACACGAATCATCTTACCAATAGAGGTTAAACACATCATATCTTTATCCTCTTCTACCATAACCACATCAACAACATCTCCTGTTTTAGAAGAGAGTTTCATAGAGATTACACCTTTACCTGCTCGGCTCTGTTCACGATATTCAGAAGCAGTAGTTCGTTTACCAATTCCTTTTTCACTCAACATAAGAAGTTCAGACTCTTCATCGGCAATGGTTACCCCACCACAAACAAAATCATCTTCTATCTTAAATTTAATTGCTGTTACTCCACGTGCCACACGTCCAATCTCTCGTGCATCTTCAACTTTAAATCGAATACATTGACCTTTTTTGGTTGTTACAAAAAGCCATTTAGTTTCAGGCATTACAATTTTAGCCGTCACAATTGCATCATCATCATCCAAATTAATAGCACGCACACCATTAGTTCGAATATTAGAGTACTCTTTTAAGTTGGTTCGTTTAACAATTCCTTTTTTAGTAAAGAAAACTAACCCTTTATCTTCATTAAAATCGGTTGTAGGAATAATAGACATAATCTTTTCATCTTGTTTAAGATTAATTAGATTTACAACAGCCTTACCTTTGGCTATTCGACTTCCTTCTGGAATTCTATAAACTTTTAACCAGTAGAGTTGACCCATGTCTGTTACAAACATTAAAGTATCATGAGTAGAAGAGATAAAGAACTGTTCGATAAAATCATCATCATGGGTAGTAACGGCAATTTTTCCTTTTCCACCACGTTTCTGTTTCTCATACTGTTTTACAGCCACACGTTTAATGTATCCTCTATGAGTAATGGTAACTACCATTGGTTCATTTGGAATTAAATCTTCAATATCTATATCGTCATAATCATCAACAATCTCTGTACGACGCTCTGCTTTGAAATTTTCAGCTATCTCTTTCAGCTCTTCAGCAATAATCCCATTTAAAATCTCTTCACTCTTTAAAATAGACTCTAAATAGTCAATAAGTTTATAAAGGTCAGATAGCTCATTTTCAATTTTTTCACGTTCAAGACCAGTTAATCGTCTTAGTTTCATCTCTAAAATAGCCGATGACTGAACTTCAGAGAGGGAAAACTTTTCGATTAAGTTTAATTTTGCTGTTTCGCTATCTTCACTCTCACGAATAATTCGGATAACCTCGTCAATATTATCAACAGCAATTTTTAAACCCTCTAAAAGATGAGCCCGTGCTTTTGTTTTTTCAAGTTCAAAAATTGTTCGTCGAATAATAACAGTTTTTCGATGCTTCAAAAATAAATCTAAAAGTTCCCGAAGTTTAAATACCTTTGGCTCTTTGTTGGTAATTGCCAACATAATAATTCCAAAAGTAGTCTGCATGCTTGTCTGTTTAAAGAGGTTATTTAGAACAATGTCACTCATTGCATCACGTTTTAACTCAATAACAATTCTCATACCTTCACGGTCAGACTCATCTCTAATTTCAGAAATACCCTCTATCTGCTTATCACGTACCAAATGGGCAATATTTTCAATCAAACGAGATTTATTTACTTGATACGGAAGTTCATCGACTACGATAACTTCTCGATTTTTATTCTCTTCTATGTGTATTTTTGCACGAACTTTAATTCGCCCACGCCCTGTGGTATAGGCATCTGTAATACCTTTTTTACCAAAGATAATACCACCTGTTGGAAAATCTGGCCCTTTTACAATAGAGAGCAGTTCAGAATCTTCACAATCAGGATTATCAATAATGTGTAAAAGTGCCTCCATCAATTCATCAAGACGATGAGGAGGAATATTTGTCGCCATACCAACAGCAATACCACTTGAACCGTTTAAAAGTAAGTTCGGTACACGAGAAGGAAAAACATCTGGCTCTTTCATAGAATCATCATAGTTTGCTGTAAAATCAACCGTATCTTTATCTAAATCACGAAGAAGCTCTTCAGAGATTTTTGTCATACGTGCTTCGGTATATCTCATGGCCGCCGCATTATCTCCATCAACAGAACCAAAGTTTCCTTGTCCATCAATTAGAGTAGCACGCAAAGAGAAATCTTGTGCCATACGAACCAAAGCATCATAAACTGAGTTATCTCCGTGTGGGTGGTACTTACCAATAACATCCCCGACAATCCTTGCCGATTTTTTATAAGGACTTCTATGCGAAAGATTTAACTCATTCATCGCAAAAAGTATTCTTCTGTGTACAGGTTTTAGACCATCTCTAGCATCAGGTAAAGCCCGACCAACAATAACAGACATAGAGTAATCCAAATAGGATGCTCTCATACTATCTTCTATTTTTACCTCTTGTATGTCTTGGTTCGCGTCAAACAAATCGCTCATGAAACCCCTTTATTATATAAATATTCTATGGTATAAATTGATATGTATTATAACCAAAAAGCTCTTAAAATTATTATTTTCTATTAGATTCATCATTTAACATAGAATCTCTTATTCGGTCATCATTCCATAGGGACGAGCAAGCTTTTGAGTAAGTTGATGCAGACTAACAGAACGTCCCTCACGGATAAATTCTCGACCGTCCATAAATACAATCATTGTAGGTACAGAGAAGACTTGAAAGCGAGCAGATATTTCAGGATTTTCATGTGCATCCAAATAAATCTGTTGTATTTTGGGAAACTCTTTATCAAAAAGCTCTTTGAATTTTGGTCTTAACGCATGGCAAACATTACAGTTTTCTCCTGAAAAATAGAGTAATACTCCAATTTCTTCTCGTATCGTATTTTGTAACTCTTCTAAAATCATCTTTTTCCTTTTTCGTTAATATTTGTATTAATTAATGGTCAATAAATCGACCCTACGGACTGTTTCTATATCTTGTTTAATTTGCTCTTTTAGAGACTCTAAACTATCAAACTTTTTATTTTCTCGAATAAAATCTATAAACTCAATCTCAATAAAACCCGTAACTGTACCAATATCTCTGTCCAAAACATAACTCTCTATTGCAAATAAACCATCGGTTGTTACTCGATGACCTAAAAAAGTTACACTGTTTAACCATTCTCCGTCAATTTTTGTTTTAGATACATAAACACCACTCTTTGGCAGATGAAAATCATAAACTTTTAAGTTTAATGTAGGAACAAGCTCTTTTTTTCCTAAACCTTGACCTTTTATAACCTTTCCAACTATTTTAAAATTACGACCCAAAAGCCCTTTTGCTGTAATTAACTCTCCATTGCTTAAATAAGATTTAATCGTTCGAGTATGTATTGAAATATTTCTCTCTTTTACCTCATCCACAACTATAAGCTCTCCATCAAAAAGCTCTTTTAAAAGTGTGGTATCTCCCTCTTTTTTATAACCAAAAGCAAAATCGTAACCAACGACTATCTTTTCAAGTTGTGGAAAATCTTTTTTTAATCGCTTCACAAACGCTTTTGCCGTTAACGCTTTTACCTTTTCAAAATGGTAAAAAAAACAAAATGCTTCAAGATACAAGGAGCGTCTGTATCCTGCTGTAATAGTGGCACAATTTCGTTCTATAATCACAACAGCTTCTACTTGATTAATAAGAACTTGATGCCCTTTATGTATGCCATCAAATGAGCCTATGGCAATAGACTTTATACTGTTTCTTAATTGCATGTTTTCCTAAAACGATAAATATATTCAATGTTTCCAGACTTTCCAGCCAATTTAGATGTTGTTGAATAACAACTTTCCCACCCTAACTCTCTGCCCTTTTCTTCAAAGCGTTCTTTTGCTTTAGAAATCGCCTCTTGGTCGATAACAACCCCTCGACTATCACGTTTTACATTTCGTCCTACTTCAAATTGTGGTTTAAAGAGCAAAATCATCTCTTTTTTTGCCAACCTGTCAATATCGTCCATAATCTGTACAATCGAGATAAACGAAACATCGCAAGTAACAATTTCAAAAGCTTCATCAGGTTCAAAATCTCGTATATCCATATTTTCAAACACTGCTACTTTGCTATTTTCTCGTAACGAGTGATGAAGCTGATTTGAACCAACATCGACAGCAGAAACATGCTCAACACCATTTTCTAAAAGAATCTGAACAAACCCACCTGTAGATGAACCAATATCTAAAGCTCGTTTATCTTTTAAATCAAAGTTATATTCGCTTAGAAACAACTCTAACTTTTTTGCTGCACGGCTTATATAAAATTTCTCTTTATCTATATCAATCGTAGAGTTCTCATCACACTTCAACGAAGCCTTTGCCTTTATACCATTTACAAAGACTTTGCCTCTTTTTATCGCGTCCAATGCTCTATTTCGGCTTTCAAAATAGCCTTTTTCTACTAAATACTTATCTAGTCTCACTTGCTCTCCAACACATTTTTAATATCTGCTAAAGCAATATACTTAACCATTCTTCCCTCTTTTAATGGAGCTAAAAGCTTATACTCTGCAAGCTTTTTCAAGTACTTTCGTGCTGTATTGTCCGATACTTCATAGGCATTACTTATCTCTTTTACCGTAAAAACTCGCCCAGGATTTTTCATTGCTTTTTTTACAATATTTTTTTGAATAAAATTTAAATCATCTGAGAGTTTAGAGTTCTCTAACAAATCAACAACCTCTTCAAACTCTTGACTCTTCTCATCAAGATACAAAAAGAGTTCATCCATTGACCTTAAGATAATATCTGCTTGATAATAGAGAAAATAGGTCAAATCATTCTCATCAATTTCAGTATAAAGATAAGCCATACCATATTTGACAGGTGCCGTTTTTAAAAGTTTAGAGATGGAGAGATACTCAAAAAATGAAAATCCATTTTGCAACATAAACCAGTAAAAGATGGCTCGTGCAGTTCGTCCATTTCCATCGGCAAAAGGGTGTTCATAACCTATCATAAAATGCAAAATAATTGCTTTAACAATAGGGTCAATAAACGAGTTTCCATTTTCTCCAGAGTGTATGGTATTGGCAAAGGTACACAGCTTCTCTAAACGATTCTCTATCTCATTATAGTGTGGTGGCTGATGCAATATCTCTCCATCAACCCCATCAGTAATAACAATATCGTTGTCTTCTCTAAACTTTCCAGGAATCACAGAGTTTTCTGTTGTTTTATGGGTTGCTATTTTATGGAAATGACGAATCAAATCAATACTAAGTGGTGCATCAATCAAGGCTTTAACTTCACGCATTAAAAAATAGTTGTTTAAAATCATCTGCTCATCTTCAGAACGTGGTTTACGCTCTTCTACCAACATTTTTTTAGCCACAATTCTAGTAGTAGAAGCTCCTTCAAGTTGAGCCGAACTAATCGCCTCTTCCATCATCAAAGATGAGATTAAAAACTTCTGTTTAATATTGGAACTCGAATTCATTCCATCGCCTGAGAGTTTAGCAATCTTATAAAACTTTGCTTGTAGAGAATCAGGAATACAATAATGAAACTCCTCTTCATTTTTATCAAACAAAGAGATGGGCTTACGCTTAGTAAAACGGCACCATTTTGTAACCAACCACGCTTTCTTGACATCGTGACCTCTATTGACACGCCACTTAAACTGGTCCCAATAAAAATAGCGTCCTTTATTATCGGTCTCTCGAAAGTATTCCATCAAATAACCTTCATTTTGCATCATGTGTAAAACCACAGCAAGGTTATCAGGAGAGAAGGTAATTGGCGATTTTTCAATACGAGATTTAGACATTTTTTACTTTATTTAGATTTTGCTAACGCAGAATATTATTTTTGCGTTATTGTAACATATTTATTAAAAAAAGTATTTTTTAAAAAGTTTTTTATTATTTTTTGATTATCCTTTCTGTACTATAATAGATAGATTCAAAAATTTTATACATATTAGGAGCTTTAATGCCTGTTATTTTAACCCTTATACTCTCTTTTTTTCTACTTGGATGTTCCGTCCTAAAGCAACCAGACAGTGCGAATAGCACAACAGAAACCACTAAAGTTGACAAAAATGCTCTTCCTATATCTCCACAAGTTAGCATGTTGGAAAATCGAACAGCTTACAAAGAAGATAAATCTATAGCACCAAACATATCAGGAGCATACGAGCTTGAAACAGGTACTGACCATCATAAAACGGTCTCAAATGCTTATATGGTTATAGAGAAATTAGATGATTTAAACTATGGGTACTATTACGCTGTCCAAGATGAAAAGGCAACAGCAAATGGTTTCTTTGGGATTTTTAGATATAGAGAGGGAACATTTTTAAATAAAGTACTCGATGAGGGTAATGTTACCACCCTAAACCATAACATTACACTTATTACTGAGGGGCAACGTTTAAAATTAATTGTCATTGGCTCATTTGGAAAAAGAACCATTATTTGGTCAAGAGTCCTAGAAGATAACAAAACCGAAAACAAGGTTTTATCAGAAGCTTTAGCCGATGCAAAAATCAGCTATACACAAATATACAAAGATAAGTTTGATACATTTACGGAAAAGGAGGGGAATTAATTCCCTTCTCTTCTCTACTAAACGCTATAGCAACGCTCGCATCGCCTCTTCTGTCAAGGTTTCAACCCCTAACTTTACAGCTTTATTATATTTAGAACCTGCATCTTCTCCATAAATCAAAAAGTCTGTTTTTTTACTTACAGAACCACTTACTTTTGCCCCAAGACTCTCCATTAACTCTTTTATCACTCCACGCCCTACAGACATTGTTCCTGTTAGAACTACCGTTTTATCTTTAAATGGATTCTCTTTAGCTTCTATTTTCTCTTCGACCGTAGGTTCAATTTCATTGAACAATTTCAAAACAAATTCACGGTTAACACGCATAAACTCTACAAAAGAGTTTGCCATCTCCAGACCAACACCATCAATTTCAACCAATTGCTCTTCTGTAACATCAACTACATTCAATCCAAACTCTAAAGCGATAGCTTTTCCTGCAACTTCTCCAATATGTTCTATTCCAATAGAAGAGATAACTTTTGCTAAAACAGTTTTTTTACTCTTGGCAATAGAATCTAAAAGCTTATTAATTCGTTTCTCTTTAAAGCCATCTAATCCTTCTAAATCTTCAAATTTTAAAGCGTAGAGTCCTAAAATATCATTTATCTTTCCTTGGGTTACTAAAATTTCAACAATTCTTGAACCCAAACCATCAATATTCATCGACGATTTTTTTGCAAAATGAATAATAGAGTTTACAACCCTATCAGGACAATCTAAATTTTGACACTTAATCAATGTTCCCTCATCCAATACTTCACTTCCACAAGTAGGACAGCTTGTTGGTCGAACAATATCTACTTCACTTCCATCACGTCTCTCTTCTAATACTTTTATAATTTTAGGAATTACATCTCCTGAACGAATCAAAATAACAGAATCGCCAATTTTTAAACCTTTTCGCTCTATCTCTTCAAAATTATGTAACGTTGCTCTGGCAATAATAGCACCATCCAAATCCACAGGTTCAACCTCTGCTACAGGAGTTAGAACTCCTGTACGCCCTACTTGAATGGTAATGTCATTTACCTTGGTTACTTTCTCTACAGCAGGGAATTTATAGGCACACATCCACTTTGGGACTTTTACTGTATAACCCAACTGCTCTTGCTTGACGACATTGTCTACTTTAATAACCATTCCATCCATCATCATCGGAATTTCATCACGTTTAGATATTAGAAAATGATAAAACGCCTCTATATCCTCAATCGTCTCACAGGCTTTAGTAAATGGTGGCTCTAAAAAGCCTAAACTATAAATATACTCCATCTTTTC
>CAYPCV010000043.1:0-27147 GCA_964409295.1 uncultured Sulfurovum sp. | reverse complement strand
AAAGAAAAAGCTTTAGAAAAAGATTTAACAGATTTATTGTCCAAGATAGATGATTTTTCAATCCCCATCTCATTTAATCGTGCATATTTTAAATTTACATCGTAATAGTCATTGATATTGTCTAATCCAATAACTCTATCTCCACGTTCAAGCAATTTTTGACTTAAATGGAAGCCAATAAATCCTGCTACCCCTGTTACAAGTATTTTCACATATTTCCTTTATTAAATTTTTATAGTAATTTACATCCCCTCTTTACCAAGAACAACCTTAATAGTTTTAAAAATAACCATTAATTCTTTCTTAAAAGACCAGTTGGTAATATATTCAATATCATACTCTAATTTCTTTTTAGCATCATCTACATTTCGCCCATAAGGATAACAAACTTGTGCCAACCCTGTAATACCTGGAGCAACAGAGTGTCTTTCATGATAATTTGGAATTATTTTTTCATAATCTTTAACTAAAATATCCCACTCTGCTCTAGGTCCAATAAGATGCATCTCCCCTTTCATAATATTAAAAAGCTGAGGAAGTTCATCAATACGCATCTTACGCATAGTATTTCCAAAAGGAAAAATTCTAGCATCATTCTCTTGAGTATACGGATTAAATTTACTATTTACATGCATACTTCTAAATTTATAACACATAAATGGCTTACCATTCACTCCTATACGAGACTGTTTAAAGAATATTGAACCTGGAGACTCTTTTTTTATTCTAAGAATAGTATATAAAACCACAGGCATTGCAACTAAAAGAAGTGAACCCCCAACGATAAAATCTATTAATCTTTTTTGAAAAAATTGAAAGGCTGTATACTCTTTACCTTTTTTAATTTCCACTTCTTTTTGTGTATCAAATTTTGCAATAAGACGATTATTTTTTTTAGCAATAGGGAAAGTCATTCTTTACTCCATAATTTTCCTGTTTTACAACAGAATTGAATTCTTCTACATTCTTTAATTTATTCATTTATACTAATAATATCAAAAGGTTAATTAAAAAACAATTAAACATAAAAAAACATTTATTATGGTTTATTCATATTTATTATTTTATGCTATTATATTAATAAAAATAAATAAATGAGTAAAAATGTTTAGTAGTAAGTATATAATTAGATTAGATGATGCATGTCCTACCATGAATAGTGAAAATTGGAGACGAATGGAAGTATTGCTAAGTACCTATCAAATAACTCCTATAGTTGCTGTTGTTCCAAACAATCAAGACCATAAACTCATGGTTGACGGTGAAAATGAAGATTTTTGGAAACATGTAAAAAAATGGCAAAATAAAAATTGGGAGATTGCTCTACATGGCTTTGAACATAAATATATAACCAAGCATAAAAGTATTGTTCCAATTAATGATTATTCTGAATTTGCAGGAGTTTCATTAGAGAAGCAAAAAGAGAAGATAAGAGAGGGGATAAAAATATTTAAACAACACAACATATCTTCTCGTGTTTGGATAGCTCCAGCACACTCTTTTGATGAAAATACCATTAAAGCCTTAAAAGAAGAGAGTGATATTACTATTATCTCTGATGGAATTGCTTGGTCTCCCTATTATGCATACGATATGCATTGGATTCCACAACAACTTTGGAAACCAAGAGAGATGCCTTTTGGAACATGGACTATCTGCTACCATCCCGACGAGATGAAAGAGAAAGATTTTGAAAGACTTGAAAACTTTCTAGAAAAAAATTCAAAAAAATTCACATCAATTAATAAACTGGAGCTAAATAAAAAACCAAAAAGTTTACTTGAAAAAAGTTTTGAAAAAATCTATTGGAAACTTTTAGAGAAGAAACAACAAAAAGATAAAAAAGCCTCTTAACCCCAATCTTGATTTTGGCTCTTATGTTTGTGTTTATCTTTTTTATAAGAGCTACCATTCTTTAATTTTTGAAGTCGATTAAGCAATGTCATATTTGCATCCCGAATATCATCCAGTTTAAATTCACTTTGAACCTCTAGTCTAAGACGTTCAATATAACTTTTCATCTGATGATGATATTCTGAATTGAGTTGAATAGATACCTGTTCATCTAGTTTTTTAACCAACTCATTAAATTTCTTCAAAAACTGTTCTTGTGTAATTTTATCATCACGAAACATCTTAAAAAGATTTTTGGTTACTTTTTCTAAAAAGGTAATATAGCGTTGGCGTTGGTATTTTTCAATCTGTTTAGGTGTATATCTCATTAAAGGTATTATAGCGAAAAAGTTAAAAAGGGGAAAAGAAGAAAAAAGTTCAATCCTCTTCAAAAGAAGAGGATTTTAAAGGAGTTCGAGGGTCGGGTGCTTAAAGAGCAGCTTTTGCAGCAGCAAGAGCTTCTTCGTAGTTAGGCTCTTCTGTAATTTCAGGTACAGTTTGCTTGTAAGCAATTTTACCATCTTTACCAACTACAAAGATAACTCTTGCAGTTACACCAGCCAAAGGACCATCAGCTAAAAGAACACCATAAGCGTTTGCGAAATCTTTGTTTCTGAAATCTGAACATACTTTGATATTTTCAATTCCAGCAGCACCACACCATCTAGCAGCAGCAAATGGTAAATCCATAGATACTGTCATTACTTCTACACCGTCAAGACTTGCAGCCTCTGTATTAAATCTTCTTGTCTCTGCATCACATACACCTGTATCCAATGAAGGAACAGCGATTACTAGTTGAACTTTACCTTCTCCACCAACTTGCTCATTTTGAAGCATTGGGTTACAGTTTACTACTGTTACTACTGGAGCTGTATCGCCTACGTTTAATTCTGTTCCTGCTAAATTACATACGATGTCATTTTTAAATGTTACTGTTGCCATTTAATTTCCTTGTTTTATTGATTTATGTCAAGGATTATAGTCTAAATAGGATAAATTTACTCTTAATTGGAAAAAATTAAAATAATCTCTATTTTTTTCTAAAAATGTGTAACTTTTTGGTAATTTATCCTAAACCTAAGATATTCCCATATGAGTTTACGAATTTTTAACTATAGGAGAAAAAGCTTTTGTACTTAACTGAACTATACTTCCTATAGTTAATTTTTCTGCTTCATATTTTGAAATTACTACCTCTACCAACTGTTGACCAATTGCCACAATAGCTACATGAATAATATCTACTTTTATAATCTCTAATAGCTCTCCCTCAAATGAAAACTTTTGGGAACCCGATGTTTTTAATAGAACCTCTTTTGGTGTTCCGTCACGTATAATACTTCCTTGTTCCAAGAGCAACACGCGAGAAGCCAAACGATAAATTTCAGCAGGGTCATGGCTGACCATAATTACTGTTGTTTTAAATTTTTTGTGTAGAATTAAAATTTCATTTTGTAATTTTCTTCTCATAGAGGGGTCAAGTGCAGAGAAGGGTTCATCCATCAAGAGTAGTTTTGGTTGTTGCATAAATGCTCGACAGAGAGAGACTCGTTGTTTCTGCCCTCCACTTAAGGTAGATGGTAATCTATTTTTTAAAACAGTAAGTTCCGTTATCTTTAATAGATAGTTAGCTAAATCTCTATCTTTTTCTACAAAGAGTAGATTTTCTTCTACCGTCATGTTAGGAAAGAGTGCATAATCTTGAAAAACAAAACCTATTCCTCTTTTTTGCACAGCTAAAATATGGTTTTTATCTTGCCAAACTTCATTATCTATTTTAATCATACCTTCTGCACTCTCTAGGCCTGCCAAAATTCGTAAAAGTGTTGTTTTCCCACTACCACTTTTTCCTGAAATAGCCACGAAATCGCCCTTTTGTATGGTCAAATCTATGGTTAAATTCATCTCTCCATTAGAGCCATGTAATTTTTTATTTATATCTACTCTTATCATTAATGAAAACCACCTATCTTCTTTTGAGTATGGTTAAAGATATAGACACTTAAAAGCACTATAAAACTAATCAATACCATAAGTCCACTATAAATATGAGCTGTACTGTAATCCATAATCTCTACCATTTCATAGATAGCTATTGAGGCAACTTTTGTCTCATTTGGAATACTTCCCCCAATCATCAAGACCACACCAAATTCGCCTACCGTATGAGCAAAAGTAATAATAATCGCAGTTAAAATAGCTGGTTTACTGTTGGGTATTGCTACCTTTAATAGAGTAACCAATTGATTTTTTCCTGATATGTACGAGGCTTCTAACATGTTCTTATTTAATGTTTCAAAGCCTCCTTGTAGTGGCTGAACCATAAAAGGCAATGAGTAGAAACAGCTGGCAATAACCAAACCAACAAATGAGAAATTTAAATCCACTTTTGTGAATACAATTAAGATATAAAAACCCAAAACTGAAGGAGGCAAAACAATAGGCAAAGCCGTAATAGCCTCTAAAAATGGTTTGGCTTTTGATTTGGTTTGAGATAAGTACCATGCTAATGGTAGGCTTATTATAAAAAGTATAAGTGTTGTAAGTCCTGCTAATTTAAACGATAATAAAAAGGGAGCTAGGTCTAAATGCATTAGAGTTTCTATCATTTTACTAGACTTTTTTTAATACGTTCTAAAACCCTAAAAAAAGCTCCTTTTTCATCACTATCAAACTCATTTTGAGCTCTAAAATAACATTTACCCTTTTCTATAATTTCTATACGGATATATCCATTAGAACCTACACCTCTGCTTTTAACATCGGGATTACTGCATTTTCCTACATAATACTTTGTCAACTTTAGGGAAAAATCACAGGATTTGCTCTCTTTGAATATTAACTTTTTTTCTATTGTTTTTTTATCTTGACTATCCATAAAAATATCGTATTTTAAACAAGAGATGGATTTACTTTTCTCTTTGCTACAAAAGCCCGAATAAACGGGATAATCTGTTTCACAACCCCAAAATAAAAACAATAAACTTAACATAAAAAAGAATTTTTTAAACATGTTTGTTCTCATTTACTATCGAAATATCAGCAGAGTTTATCAACACTACTACTTTATCATCTATTTGCAGATTCATCATTTTCCTAGACTCCATACTTATAATGCTCTCCAATAAAAATCCCTCTATATCCAAACAAATTGATGAGAGAATCTCCCCATCTTCTATAGAAATAATTGTTCCTTCTAATCTATTATCTAAACTTAATAAGTAATTTAGCTCTTTAGCAATAGATACATGTGTAGCCTTTACAGCCAAATGAACAAACGTTCCTACTTTTAATTTTGAATCTAATTCTAAACTTAACATGTGAATAACTTGTTGATTTAGAGAAAAAGTTAGATAATGAAGAGTATCTACATTTTTGATGTGAATAACTTTTGCTTTGAGCTGATTCACGGTACGATGTATCCAAATTTTTCAAAAATATTTTTTGCTTTTTTAGTAAAAATAAATGCATAGAAGGCTGATGCCTCTGCATTTTTCTCTCCATGTTTTAATAGAACAACTCCTTGGTCAATAGGAGTATAGAGTTTAGGGTCAAGCTCTGTCCAGTTTTTTCCTTTTTTAAAATGAACCAACTTAGGACTAAAGAGTGCTGATTTTGCAATTAATCCTATATCTGTTGCTCTCATGGCATAGATAAGGGTTTGAGAAATGGACTCTCCATAGACAAACTTACTTTTTATTTTTTCATAAAGATGCGCATTTTTAAGTGCTTCTACAGAGGCTTGTCCATAAGGTGCAGTTTTGGGGTTGGCTAGAGCAATTCGTTTAATTTTTTTATCTCTTAAGAGAGTGATTCCTTTTGAAAAATCCATCTCTTTTTTTGAAAAATAGGCTAATGAGCCTTGTGCATATACCAAAGGTCTTGTAACAGCAGAACCATCAATATAAAGACTTTTTGGGTACATCATATTGGCAGCCATTAAAATATCGTAAGGAGCTTTATGTTTTATCTGAGCTACTAATTTACCTGTTCCACCTAAGATAATTTGTACCTTAGTATCAGGATAAAGAGTGTGAAACTCTTTTTTTAAATCATCAATCGCATACGAAACATTTGCTGCTACAGCTACAGTAATTTTTCCTGCTGATAATAAAGCAGATAAAAGTACAATGAGTAGTAATTTCATGTTTATTTATACGCCTTTTCAATCTCTTTTTCAATGGCATCGGGAGTAGTTGCTATCTTCATAAATTCGCCCATACTCAAATTTGGTAATGAGAGAGCAAGATAGTATTTTGGGTCGAGAATACTTGCTATTCCATCTTTAATCATTGATTCATAAGGAAGGAGTTGTGTATTTTTAGTTTGATGAATTTTATTTAAAAAATTGCTTGTCTCTTGAGTTAAATTATGACCTACTAAAATAGAACCATTCGGTAGTTTTAAACTATAAGAGCTTTTCGATGCCTTTGGAGAGCTTACATTTTTAGCAACAGTAATAGTATCTTCTAAATAAGGCATACCAAACATAAAATGATATTCAGGAAGTTTCTCAATCTCTTTTTGTTGAAGAACAGGAATCATAGTACTTAAAACTTTTTCCAAAGAGTTTAGGGTTGCCTTGAAATCTCCATATTTGTAGCCTTTGATATAGGCTGAAGCAAGATAAGATGGGTTTTGAACACGAACTTCCTTATCTTTTGTATTGACAAGAATATGTAGAGTTGCCATATAAGAGTTAGTTGCTTTTAACTCATCATTTGTAATCGTAATAACGTTTTTATCTTTTAAAACTGTATCTGTTGCCAATACGGTAAAACCATTTGTTGTTAATTTTGATTTAATATCAGCTACTGATTGAATCCCTGCTAAATAGTATGCAGAAAGCTTAACGGGAGCTTTATCAAAATTAAATTCGGCTACTGCATGCGAAGTGAGTACGACTACGGTAGCCATACAAGTTGTAATTATTTTCTTCATCAATTACCCTTTTGTAGTATTTAATTTAAGTTTAGCAGTAGATATTTAAAGAATTACTTAAAGATTATGAAATTAGATAAGATTTCTTGATACTTTAAAAGATAAAAAATTATTAAAATTTACTAAAGATTTCTAAAACAGGGTAACAGAAGCTCTCAATAAAGAGAGCTGAATAGAGTAAACCCAAAAGTGTAAATATAAAAATATGACTTAAGGGTATAAATTTATTAAAGAATAGTAAAATTAAACTGTAAATAGCATAGCCAACGCTTGTGACGATAAATAGAACCAATCCCATTAATGCGTTATCAGAGAGTGGAAAATTCAGAAAATAATGAAATAAATCACTGATTAACGTATTTAATTGCAGATAGAAAACGAGAAAAACTAAAAGTGTAATAGCTATAAAAGTTTTGGATTTTAAAAGAAAATAGTTAATTAAGTTAGCAAAAGAGGTAAATAGAATAAAAATTAAAAAAGTATATAGAATAAGATGTGTGTATAAAGTAGAGAGTTTATCATTACGAAAATGGTCAATAAGAAAGGGGTATACTGTAGTAAACTGCCAAAAAAATCCCCCAAGTAAGAGTGTTGCTACAGATAGGGGGATAAGTGACTTTTCAATTAAATTTATGCTCATAAAATACTTTTTTGAACGAATTATGCAGTAGTTATGATAAATATAAGGTTTATTTTTTAATTTAAATGAAATACTTTAACTTTATTTCATTTTGCATAAACAATTTATGAGCCTAAGATTAAGCCTTTAAAAAATTTGGATTGGCAATCACTTCAAATGAAAATCGTGCATTTCTTTTAGAAAGCTCTTCCTGAATCACTTCTTTAATTGCATCAGTTTGTGAATTGAAAACCCCTGAACGATCAACAATAAACATATCTTTACTCATATTTGCACCAACAACTTGGGCTGTTTTTAAGATTTTTATCATCTCATCTGTACTGCTATCCATATAACCTTCAGCAATAAAACACATATTGCTATCTAATAGTGCTTCTCGAATATCTGTTGTAAAGCCTACTGAACTTTTAGTGTCCATACTTTTTATAACCATCGCCTCGTCAGCGTTATAATATCCTCGTTTTATATTCTCTATACGTTTATTATCTTGTGATATATACGTTACCTCATTTCCCATCTCTGCTAAGACTTTTCCACTTAATAATTGATTATAATCAATTCCCATTACACTAATTTTCATGATAAAAGTATCCTTTCATTTTGTATTTTTGTTTTTGTTTTTGTTACATCACAATTCTATATAAAATAAATATTGACTTAACTTAATTTTTAAATATTTTTTTTAAGATTAGTTTAATACTTTTGGTAGATTTGGCTATAAAGTACCATAAAATAGGCATTTTGAAAGAAAAAATATTTTTTATTGATTTTCATCATTTCTGATAGTTTAAAATAAAATAAAACGTTGCAATAATAGATATAATTATATATATTAAAAAATATTTTTATGCTAAAATTATAACCTAAAACTTTTATGGGACAAGGCATGCCAACAAAAATTATTCTTCTATTTTTTATACTTTTATCTACCCTTTTAATCTCGATTACTCTACTATTTACAGCCAAACCACTCTATTTAGCAAAAATGGAGAAAATAAGAGTTTCAAATATTCAAAAAAATTATCATAAAAGCTACTTACGCAAACGAAATACACATGCAACTCAAAGAACAATAAAGTTTGCACAAGAAAAGATTAATCAAATTTTAACATATAGAGCTATTAGCTTCGATAAAAATGATTATCTTTTAGAAAATAACAATAGTAAAGAAAATTATCAGACTTTAGCAAAGATACTGCGTGTACTCAATAATTTAAAAGAGAAAGCTATTTTAGAAATCAAAACCCATACCAGTACAAAAGAATCAAAACAAGTAAATTTGAAGCTTTCCCAACAACGAGCAGACCAATTAAAAAGCTATATAAGTAGTCGTAGTAATATAATTTTTATTTCAGCTATTGGTTATGGCGAAGAGATTCAAGAGAATAATGATAAAAGAAAATATTTAGAAATCACTCTAAAAAGGATTAAATAGTGTCAGAAATTATAACAGAAATTTCAATCTATCTGGTATTGGCTATTCTATTGGGCTATACCTTTGGATGGCTTATTACAAAAGCAATGTCAAAAGAAAAAACGAAACAGAGTCATAATATAATAAATAGAGAAGAGTTAGATAGCTTAAATGAAGAACGATTACGATACAAAGTAAAAAACAGTGAGCTACTCTCTGAAAACAATAAAACCTTATTGGAAAATCGTGAACAGAAACTAAAAATTCATCATCTAATAAAGAAGTTAAAAGAGAGGGACTTATTGATTAAAACTAAAAATAATCAGATAGAGAGTCTAAATTCCAAACAGTTAAGAGAAGAAAAAGAGCATGAACGAGAGATACTTGCTTTTATTAAAGAGCGTGAAGAGATAATAGAAAAATTGCAACCCTCTAAAAATTAGAAGGTGCAGGAGTATTGATAATATTATAAAATTCTGAGCGTGTACGTTGGTCACTCTTAAAGAGTCCACGCAGAGCTGAACTAACCGTTGTAGAATTAATCTTCTGTACTCCTCTCATCTCCATACACATATGTCTTGCATGCAAAACAACAGCTACCCCTTTTGGGTTAATACTTTCAGAAATTGCATCTGCTATCTGTTCGGTCATCTGCTCTTGAATCTGTAAGCGTCGTGCAAAAACATTTACAATACGAGGAATTTTAGAGAGTCCTACTACTTTACCATCAGGAATATACGCAACATGGGCTCTTCCGATAATTGGTAACATATGATGTTCACAGGTGGAGTAGAACTCTATATCTCGCACAACAACCATCTCATCATTACTTGTTGAGAAAAGTGCTTGATTTAAAATTTCTTTAGGGTCTTGATGATAACCCTCGGTTAAAAACTCCCACGCTTTTGCCACACGAGAAGGTGTTTTTAACAATCCTTCTCGTTCTGGATTCTCTCCTAATAACTCTAAAACTTTTTTAACAGCACCTTCAAACTCTTCTGACTTGTCCATAATCCGTCTCTCCATAGCATTTTTTAATTTTTTGATATATTAGCATCTTTTATGGTTATTATTGTATATTTCCAACTTAATATTAATTAAAAAAGAACATAAGGATTTTATATGCCATTATTAGACAGTTTTCGAGTAGACCACACAAAAATGCCTGCACCAGCAGTGAGAGTAGCAAAATCAATGACCACACCAAGTGGAGATGAGATTACCGTTTTTGATTTACGTTTTTGTGTACCAAACAAAGGAATTTTAAGCGAAAAAGGAATTCATACCCTTGAACATCTCTTTGCAGGATTCATGAGAGACCACCTAAACTCTAAAAAAGTAGAGATTATTGACTTATCTCCAATGGGATGTAGAACAGGATTCTATATGTCACTTCTTGGGACACCTAAAGAGAAAAAGGTAGCCAAAGCATGGAAAAAATCAATGATTGATGTTTTAAATGTTAAACAACAGTCAGACATTCCTGAACTTAATATCTACCAATGTGGTACATATAAGATGCATTCACTTGAAGATGCAAAAAATATTGCCCAAGAGGTACTTGATAAAAAAATAGGAATTATGAGTAATGAAGATTTAAAACTCTCAAAGAAAAAACTTAAAGGGGTATAGATGTTAATTTGGATTTGTATTGATTCTAAAAATGGAAATCAGTCTAAAATTACAAAAGTAATGGATGCTAAATATTGGGCATTGGTTGAGTTTGATGCAGGAACTATAAAAGAGATAAGTTTCTATGACAAACGTGAAGATTTTACAGATTGGGTCGATTTTATTATTATGAGAGATAAATATGAATCCTATATGGAGTTTATGAACGAAGGTATGATGGTTCTTGTGGTTAGAGAAGAAGAGACAATAGAAGAGATTATTGAAGCCTTTAAATTTAAAGAGTTAGATGAAGCAGGCTTTTAAACCTTAAATGTACAATGAAGCCTTACGCTCTCAAAAAAAACTCATTCTCTGTGAAGATGGTACAAATACACTCTTTTCAGAGGAATTTTCCGAACCATACCACTCTACCAAAGATGGGGCATTACATGAGAGCTTAGAAAAACATGTGAAACCTGCTTTTGCTATTAAAAAAGAGTTCTCTTCTTTAACTATTTTAGACCTATGTTTTGGTTTAGGATACAACAGTTTTGCAACCCTATACTATATAAAAAAACATAAGCTTAATGTCAAAATTCACATACTTTCTCCTGAATTTGATAAAGAGCTTATCTCCTCTCTTAAAGATTTTACCTATCCAAAAGAGTTTAATTCATTAAAAGAAATCATCTATCAAGTGAGTGAAAACTTCTATTATGAAGATGAACAGTTTAAAATAGAGATTCTTTTAGGCGATGCAAGAGCCTCTGTTCCCAAAATAGAAAAAAAAATAGATATTGTATATCAGGATGCATTCTCCCCTACTCATAACCCTCTACTTTGGACAAGGGAATTTTTTATGGATATAGTCTCTATTAGTAAAAAAGATACCATTTTAACAACCTACTCCACAGCAGCTGCTATTCGTTTAGGACTTTATGAGAGTGGTTTTTTGATTTTTATCCATTATGGAGAAAAAACCCGTTACTCAACTATTGCTTCTATTAAAAAATTAAATCATTTAAAATATATTGATATGGAGTTGAAAAAAATTCGTAATCCAACAGCTAAAAGCTTTAGAGATAAAGATTTTTTATAGAAATATTAATATAATATTTTAAGTTAAAAATTATTATTTACACTACAAAATGTAACATAAATGTGAAAAACACCATTTTAATGAACATTTAATGCCTTTTTTGAGCCTATTACACAATTTCTACACAATTATGGGTTAATTTTTCTTATAGAGTAATCTAAGCGATTGCAAAACTTAATTGTTGAAAAGGAATTTTTTTGAAAAAAACCATGAAAGTTTCTCTTGCATTATTAACCATACCCATTCTATTTTCAGGATGTATGCAAGAGAAGGCATCAAAAGTTAGCCCAGAGTCAAAAGATAAAAATCATACGAAGAGAACCAAACAAGAGATAAAAACATTAAAGACTATCTCCTCCTCAGAAATTCTTCAAGTCAATAACGATGGTATTAAAATTTTAAAAATTCCTCAAGAAACCAACAATCCTACTCTTCTTCATGTAAGCAATAACGGTGTAAAACAGATTCCCCAAACAGCTGAAAATAATCCTATAATTGACTCAACTATTCTTGATGAGTTAGCCCTTAATATTCAAAATAGTATGGAGATGGATATTTCAGGAAGTAAAGAGTTGACAACAGAGTCTCTTGAAGTAGGAGAGAGTTGGGTCGCATTTACAAAAAAAGATGAAATTTTAGAAACAGCAAAAGAGTATTTGGGAGTAAAGTACATTTGGGCAGCAAATGGTCCTTCTGCATTTGACTGTTCTGGCTATACAAAATATGTTTTTAAAAAGAATGGAATTACCATACCTCGTTACTCAGGTCATCAAGCAAACGTAGGTATAAAAGTCTCTTTTAATGAACTTCAAAAAGGGGATTTAGTCTTTTTTGATACAGCCAAAGGTTTTCATGGAAAAGTAAATCATGTAGGTATCTATATTGGGGATAATAAATTTATTCATGCAAGTTCAGCTAAAAAACAAGTCATGATTACCTCTTTTTCAAGAAAGAAGTTCTATAAGAACCGATTTCTTCATGGACAACGTATCATACAGTCAGATACAAGTCTAGCAAGCTACACTCCTTCACAACAAGTACATACGAACTAAAAAGGGGATGTTTTATTAAGAAAACATCCGTTTAAACGAGCTTAGTAAAGCACCAATAACTCCTTTTGGTCGAATAAGCTCTTCTAAAAACTCATCATAGGACATATGTTTCTCTTCTAAAAAAGATTCTAAATAGGATAAGGAACCTTTTATTCCATGCTTTTTTTCAATCTCAAGCATTGTCTCATAAAGTGTTTCAATTTCTTCAATTACTTGATTAGGAGCAGCACGTCTAAATGCTGTAAAAGATTCAATCTCTCCTTGGTTGTTCAACTTGATAGAAAAATCAGCAATAACCCAATAATACTCTCCACTTTTTGCCAGATTTTTAACCACTCCTGAAACTTCACGTCCTGATTTTAATGAATTCCAAACTAAAAAGAAAATAGAGCGTGGCATATCTGGATGCCTTAACACATTATGGGGCATTCCCATTAACTCTTCTTCTGAATATCCTGATATTTCAGAAAAATTTTTATTGACAAAAAGTATGTTACCTTTTGTATCTGTTTTACTTACAATGAATTTCTTTTTAGAAAAAACTATCTCTTTATCAAGAACAATTGGTCTATATATCATCTCTACTGTTACCTTATAATTTCTCAAATCATTCTAGCTAACTCTTTCTAAAAAAATCATTTAAAAAATATTTTTAAATGACACTCAATGTTATAAAACAGAAAATATTTTTTATAATAAGTTAATATTAATTATTAAATTAACAATTAAAATTTTATTTAACAACAGAAAAGAATAAAAAATAAGTATATCTTTTTTCTATTTTATATGCTAAACTGCAAGTATATACTAGTGAAAGGTTTGTCATGTTTCAACAAAAACTTAGCTCTTTATCTTTATTTTTTTTACTCTTTCTTATTGTAGGATGTAGTAATATCGCACCAGTACAAGAAGGCGAAGGTGTTAAAATTTCAGGTACTATTACCTACGATAGAGTGCCTGTTAAAGAAGGGAATTATGGTCTTATTAGTTTAGATTATATGAACATTAAAAAAGTTACTGGAAAAAATCTTTATATTAAAGTAGTCGATGAAAATGGCTTACTTTTATATACAACAACCTCGGATAGCAAGGGGAAATATACCGTTTATGTTCCTGAAAATACTCCTGTAAAAATTCGTGTCTATACACGGATGTATAAAAAAGATGTTTGGGACGTTTCTGTTGTTGATAACACCAATATGAAAGCTACCTATGTTATGGAAGGTTCACTTGTAGACAGTGGAAGTACACCAAGCACTAGAAACTTACATGCCTCTTCTGGATGGGATGGAGAAGGATATTCAGGAGCTAGAAATGCAGCTCCCTTTGCTATTTTGGATAGTATCAATACGGTTATGCAAAAAGTTATTTCAGCCAAACCAAACATTACTTTTCCTCAATTAACTGTAAATTGGTCTGTTAATAATGTTGCAGCAGGTGGAGACAGAAGCCTTGGACAGATTGTTACCTCTAACTACGATGGAGAGAACAACTTATGGATTTTAGGAGATGCCAATTCAGATACCGATGAGTATGATGACCATATTATTATTCATGAGTGGGGTCATTTTTTTGAAGATAAATTTTCCCGTTCAGATAGTATTGGTGGCCCTCACTCATCAGGGGACTCTTTAGATATTCGTGTTGCCTTTGGCGAAGGATGGGGAAATGCTCTATCGGCAATAGCAACGGACAACCCAGTCTATTTTGATACATCAGGATATGCTCAGGGTTCAGGTTGGGCAATGAATATAGAGTCTGCTCAACCTGAAAATCCAGGTTGGTTTTCGGAAGCTTCGGTTCAACGTATTCTTTATGATTTATACGATAGAAATCGTGATGGAGGAGATAATTTAAATTTAGGATTTAAACCTATTTTTAATGCAATGGTTTCAGAGGAAAGAAATACCCCTGCCTTTACTAGTATTTTCTCTTTTATTCATGCTTTAAAGTCAAAAAATCGTTCTAAATCGTATAAAATTGACCAAGTTGTTGCATCAGAACAGATTGCTTCCATCTCTGATGCTTATGGAAAGTATCGTTCCAATTCAGCTCGTGGAATGTATACCACACCTATTTACAGAGACCTCAAAGTAGGAAAATGGATTACACAATGTAATCAAAATCAATACGGAGTCTATAATAAGCTTGGGAATCGAACGTTTATTAAAGTTAAAATTGATAAAACAGGTTTTTACACCTTTGATGCTCAACCTTATGGTGGTGCGTATGGAGACCCAGATATTGTTATCTATAAAGCAGAATATCCACTTGAATCAATGGGAATGTCTCCATTAGAAGGTTCAAGTTCTGATAGTTTAGCAATTAGTTTAACACCTGGGAACTATCTTGTTGAAGTCTATGATGCCTCGTTTAATAATAGCTGTTTTATTGTAAAGCTCAATAAAGAAGCAGGAACATATAAACCTGTAATGTCAAAAGGACAGATACAAAGAAAGCCATTAAGAATGCCTCAATATTAACAAGATATACAATTTATTTACAATTATCTGCAACTATATAAATTATTATCTAAAATAATATGGTAAAGTATCATATTAATAAAATATTAAATTAAGGAAAGTCATGATAGCTCGTAAACTTTATCTCTCTCTTTTTCTTTTTCTATTTAGCCTCTCACTTGAGGCGATAGAAATTTCAGGAACCATTCATTATGAACGTGTTCATCCTCAAAACTCTGGAGCTTCTTCATTTTTAAACTATTCTGATATTACTCAAGAGACAGCAAAACAAGTATTAGTTATAGCTATTGACCGTTCAGGAAACCTTATTAATTCTACTTCTACAGATGACCAAGGAAGATATATTCTCTCTAATATTCCAAGTAATAGCGATATAAAAATTCGAGTCTATGCAAAGATGGAGAAAACAAATCAATGGGATGTAAAAGTTATAAATAATAGTAATAACAATGCACTCTATGGTATTGAGGGGAATTTCGTAAACAGTGGATTCTCGAATTCTGTTCGTAATCTTACAGCTACAGCATCAAGTAAAAATGCTCCTCCTTTTGCCATACTTGATTCTATCTATCTGGCTATGAGTAAAGTGCATGCTGTTGATAGTACTGTTAACTTTCCTCTATTAAAAATAAATTGGTCTGTCAATAACATTAACACAGAAACCTATTATGATGGTTTAGACAACATTGTTTTACAAGGAGACCAACAAGGAGACAGTGATGAATATGATAACCATATTGTGATTCATGAGTGGGGTCATTTTTTTGAAAGAATCTTCTCTAGGGCTGATAATATTGGTGGTGCTCATGGAGCAAATGAACATTTAGATATTCGTGTTGCCTTTGGAGAGGGATTTGGAAATGCACTCTCTGCAATGGTTACAGATGACCCTCTCTATTTTGATACTTTTGGAAATAATGGGTGGAATATGAATATTGAACAGGCTGTACATGAAACGCCTGGTTGGTTTTCGGAAGCCTCTATTCAACGTATACTTTACGATTTATATGACAGCAATAATGACGGTGCAGACAGACTCTCTTTAGGATTTAAACCCATGTATGAGATACTAGTCAATGGACAAAGAAATACTCCTTCATTTACCAGTATTTTTTCATTTATTAATGAATTAAAAAAAGCAAACGCAACTGTTACAACAAAAATTGATGCAATTACTGCAAGTGAAGATATTGCAACTATTGAAGATTCTTACGGTTCTAATCGTGTCTCTTCATTAGAAGAGGGTTCTCTTCCACTCTATCAAGAGTTAAGCATTGATAAAACCATTGGAAATATTTGTAGCCTTAATCATTATGGAGTCTATAATAAACTTGCAAATCATAAGTATGTACGTTTTACAATTAATAACAATAATACCTATCCTATTCAAGTAAAACAATCAAATGGAAGTAGTTCTGACCCAGAGTTTACTCTTTTTAAAACGTCTCCTTTTGAAAAGGTATCAACAAATGAGAGTGGAGAAGCAGGTATTGAAAAAGCCAGTTTAGCTCTAACTTCAGGCGAATACCTATTGGATATATATGATGCAAACAATATTGATAGAGCATGTTTTTTGGTATCGGTAGGAAAAGTTACAACAGTTGATGATAATACGACTACTTCTACTGTTGGATTTACATTACCAAAAAACATTTTTTTAGCAACCCTTATTCTATTAGCTATACTCTTTATTCCTCTTTTCTTTATACGAAAAGAATTAAAACTATAGTAAAATAAGATATAAAAATTTCATCTAAAAAGGAAATACTATGAAACTAAAAACATTAATTTTAACACCACTCTTGATTCTTATTGGACTTCATGCAGAGTCCATGACAGGAACAACGATTGGTCACTATTCAAAACCAGGGGCACCTATTGATATGACCTACCTTAGTAACAGTACTGATAATAATGAAAGTACTCGCATCTACGATGTAAATATCACATTGACAAGTACCGTTCGTTATGGAACAATGAAGGTTAAATTGACACTAGATGACCATTTAACTCCTATCTCATCTATTGAAAAAGAGTTAAGCTTTGAGATTACGCCTGAACAGAAAAACTATCCTATTAATCTACAAGTTTCTGCATCTGAAGATGGATTATATTATATTCGGTTATTAACAAAAATAGATAAAGGTGTAGGTTCAAAACTTCGAGCATTTGCTGTACCTGTTCAAGTGGGAGAAAAAAAGAAACTAAACATAAATTCGTCTATGATGAAGTCTCACTCTGGAGAAAATATCTCTATTTCTAAAGCTGTTGAAACCATTACTGTAGAGAAAGAAAAATAATCTTTTCTACTGTTTTAGAGTTAATTAACAACTCCACCCCTCTAAAAGAGGTGGACTCTTCTGATATACTTTACATAGATACACCTTTTAACTCACTATAACAAAATCTCGGTATAATACGCGACCTCATTCTCTATGAGCAATATATATGAAAGGATTCACATGCCAAAAATGAAAAGCGTTAAAGGTGCTGTAAAGCGTTTTAAAGTTAAAAAATCTGGTAAAATCAAAAGAGGGACTGCGTTTAGAAGTCACATTTTGACAAAAGTAGATGGTGCTCATCACAGAGCAAACAGAGCTGCTAAGTATGTATCAGATGCTGATGCAAAAAAGATTAAAGAGATGATTAACTAATCTTAGTTGATTCATTAAAATAATTAAAAAAAGCTACAACTCCTAATAAACTTAGGACAAGTTCATTTTATATTAAATTAATATTAAAAATGACACCTATTAGTCATGAAAAATTGACACACATGGTAAAGGACAACTATGAGAGTAAAAACAGGTACGGTAAGAAGCCGTCGTCACAAGAGACTTTTAAAACAAGCTAGAGGTTTCTACAGTGGAAGAAGAAAACATTTTAGAAAAGCTAAAGAGCAATTAGAGCGTTCATTAGTATATGCTTATAGAGACAGAAGACAGAAAAAAAGAGATTTTAGAAGACTTTGGATTGTAAGAATCAATGCGGCTGCTAGATTAAATGATATGAATTACTCAACATTCATGCATGGTCTTAAAGTTGCAAACATCGAACTTGATAGAAAAATCTTAGCTGATATGGCTATGAATGCTCCTGAAGCATTTACAAAATGTGCTGAAGCTTCTAAAGCTGCACTTTCTGCGTAAATAAAATATTTTTTACTTGAGGAGTTTATACTCCTCACTTTTTTCTTTTTCAAAACTTAATTAATTATAAATTATAAAAATTACTCTTATTTTACACAATTTCAAGCTATACTACCATTATGAAAAATACAAAACGATTAATAGGTATTGATATTTTTAGAGGTTGGGCTATTCTTTTAATGGTCATTTTTCACTTCTCTTATGACATACACTATTTTAATATTATTGATTTTCAGATACAAAGCAATACCTTTTTTATATGGTTTCGTTTTTTAATTGTATCTATGTTCTTACTAACCGTAGGCATGAGCCTAAAGTTGGCACATCAACAAAAAATTAACTGGTCAAGTTTAAAAAAGAGAGCTTTATATCTTGGTATTGCTTCGTTTTTAGTCACAAGTAGCTCTTACGTTATTTTTCCAAACAGTTGGATATATTTTGGTATTTTACATTTTATATTAATCGCTTCATTTATAGTTTTACCTCTTTTAAATCATCCTTATCTCTCTTTGATACTTGCAGTAACAAGTTTTATTGCATTTCATATGGAGATAATTAATATGCATTGGCTCTTTAATCTTTTAGTAAACCCTCTGCACTTACCACCTAAAATTTCGGTAGATGTGGTTCGTTTTGTTCCATGGATTAGTTTTGTTCTTATTGGAATGAGTATGGTTAGTTTAGGTTGGCATCAGAAATTTTTTAATACCTATTTCTTTAATCAGAAAAGTAGTATAAATAATTTTTTCTCTTTTTTAGGACAGCACGCATTATTAATTTATCTTATTCATCAACCTATACTTTTTGGTCTATTTATGCTTTTAAAATAGAGCATATAAAACATCATAATTTATAGTTGAATGCGTCAAAGGGAGAAAAAACAGAGTAAAGACGATAGACTAAAACAATATTTTTAAGGAGTTCGCATATAAATAAGGGGAAATATATGTCAATGATATTTTAGTCTATCCATCTTGATGACAGTATACTAAAAAAAGATAAATAAATCAAGAAACAACAGTAAAGAATATCTAAAAAAACTACAAAATTTCCACCTCTTCCTCTAATTCTATTCCAAATGTGAAGAAAACTTTTTCTTTGACTAAATTAATCAAATATTTTGCCTCTTCAAATGTACCTGAACCATGATTTACCAAAAAATTGGCATGAACATTACTCCACTGCATCGCTCCTTTTGAAACCCCTTTTAGACCTACTTCTTGAATTAATCGTCCTGCAAAATCATCCTTTGGATTTTTAAAAGCAGAGCCAGCAGAAGGCGTTTTTGGTTGATTAGAACGTAAGGTGATAAGCTCTTCAAGTAACGCTTTATCAAAACCTTTTTTTACATTAAATCGTAACTCTGTTGCTACACCATTTAGTTTGGCAAAACGATAACCATACTCTATCTCATCTTTAGACTTCCAAATACCATCTATCTTGACAGCATCTATAATGTTAAAAATTTCATACGATTTAACCCCTGCATTCATCGCAACCATTCCACCCATTGAACCTGGTAATTTAGAGATAAACTCAAACCCTGCCAAGTTATTTTTTTTTGCAAAAGAGAGAAGCTTTCCTGTAGGTGTAGCACAACCAACTGTTAAAATATCATTATCTAACTCAATAAATGAGAAATCTTTAGAGAGCATCATTAGAGGTGGAGGATTATTTGAAACTAAAAGATTATTTGCATGACCAATAATAACTCTATCACTTGGAACATCATCCTCACGTTCTAACATCAATACCTCTATTGGTATACCAACTTTAATACTAGAGAATCTTGAAAAATCTATGGTCTTTAAATACATACTTTACCTCTATAAGATGAACAAATAATTTCATATTTATATTTTTATAAATAAATTATACCATTATTCAGTTAACTCTATTATAATGAGCTTATGAAAAAAGAGATATTTTTATGTGCTATTAATAACATTTTAAGTGGTACTTGCCTTGAAGATTGTAAGTTTTGTACCCAAAGCGTTCGCTATCATGCCGATATAGAGAGATACAACTATAAATCCATTGAAACCATTGTCAATGAAGCAAAACAAGCTAAAGCTCAGGGTGCTTTAGGCTACTGTTTGGTAACAGCAGGAAAAGGGTTGGATGATAAAAAAGTAGATTTTGTTGCACGCACAGCAAAAGCTATAAAAGCCGAGGTTCAAGAGTTAAATCTTATCGCCTGTAATGGAACAGCCTCTATGGAACAACTTCGTTATCTAAAAGAGCATGGAGTAGATAGCTATAACCATAATTTGGAAACATCTGAAAACTACTATAAGACCATATGTACTACTCACAGTTGGGCAGAACGTTATGAGACATGTCAAAATGCAAAATCTGTAGGTCTACAACTCTGTACAGGTGGTATTTTTGGAATGGGAGAAGAGCCAGCAGATAGAGACTCTCTTCTTGCCTCTATTGCTTCACTTCAACCTGAATCAACGCCATTAAACTTTTACCACCCAAATAAAGCTTTGCCGATTAAAACTAGAAACATATCCAGAGAAGAGGCATTGGAAATTATACAAAAAGCACGAAAACTTTTAGGAGAAGAGAGACTTTTGATGGTTGCAGCAGGTCGGGAACTTCTTTTTGAAGGTTCTGAAGAGCTTATGTTTGAAGCAGGAGCAAACTCAATGGTTATTGGAAATTATTTGACCACAACAGGAGATGCCCCTAGCAAAGACATAGATATGCTAAAAAGACTTGGTTATGGAGTAGCAACAACTTGTAATGAATGAATCTGTTGTCTATATTGTAACGCTTTCCCTTGTCTTGGTACTCTCTCCCCATCTATCGAGGCTTGTTCGTTTACCAACAGCTCCGATTGAAATTATTATCGGTTCACTTCTTGCTTCAATGGGAATTATTGGTGCATTAGAAGAGAACTTTAGTCTTCTTGCTGAAATAGGTTTTCTATACCTTATGTTTTTAGCAGGCTTAGAAGTTAATCTTAAAGCTATTTTAAAAATGCCTCAAATATACATTATCCAATCATTCTATTTTCTTTTAAGCTTATGGGGTTTAGCAATTATTTTTGGTCTCATATTTGATTTAGATACCATGCTTATTGTCATTCTTCCACTTATCTCTATTGGTATTTTAGCAACGTTATCCAAAGAATATGGTAAAGAGGCACAATGGGTACAAATTGCTTTTTTAGTAGGAAGTATTGGAGAGGTTATCAGCATTACAGCTTTAACCATTTCCGAGGCTTCAAGTAGCCTAAACTCATATGAAGAGCTTATATATAAGATTTCTCTACTTCTTGTTTTTTTAGGTGTTGTCCTACTTATGTATGCACTACTTCGCATCCTTTTTTGGTGGTACCCTGAGTTCAAAAGTATTCTTATGCCTCCTCAAGACATACAATATCAAGATTTACGATTGGCGATAGGAATCTTTTTCATTATGATTGCCATCATGAAACAACTGCATCTGGAATTAGCCTTTGGAGCCTTTATTGCAGGTCTATTTATCTCAACATTTTTCCATCATAAAAAGGAGTTGGAACAAAAAATATCCTCATTTGGTTTTGGATTCTTAGTACCTATCTTTTTTATTCATGTTGGAGCCTCTTTTGATTTAAAAAATATTTTTATACCTGAAGTACTACTTACTACCTCTATTTTACTGCTAATAATGTTTAGTATCCGTATCTTATCGGCTTACAGCCTAAGCTTTTTGATTGGGAAAACAAATGCCATTTTAACAGCCTTGGCTCTATCTATGCCACTAACACTTATGATTGCTGTGGCGACCATTGGACATGAGAAAAAGATGATTGCAGAGTTTGACTACTATGCTGTTATTTTAGCCAGTCTATTAGAAGTTATAATTGCAATGATTGCTATAAAATTTATTGCTAAAGCAGAAAAAAAAGAGCCTACAAAACATAGAAGAAAACGTCATTTTTTTAATAAGTTCTAACGAAGGGGATTAAAACGATACCCCTCTCCATACACATTAATAATAGAGTTCTTAGGGATTTTTTTACGCAACAGTTTTACTAATGCTCGAATTTGATTGGCATCATACTCTTTATAAAAATCATCTTGTGAAAGATAATCAAAAATTTCAAAAAAAGTATAAACTTTATTTGGACTACTAGAGATAAGGCTTAATAGCCGTCTCTCATTTTTAGTAAGCTTAACCTCTTCTTTTGATACAAGTAGCTTCTCATCCGTAGCATTCCATATCATATCTTCATCTAAAAGAAAAAGTTTTTGTTCCTCTTTTTTCTCTTCAGACTCTATCTCATTTTTTGCTTTACAGATGGTATCTTGCAACACTTTAGGGTCGATGGGTTTTAAAATATATTTAATCAAAGAGAGTTCAATCGCTGCTAGTAATTTATCTTGGTCAGCATAGGAACTTGTAATAATAATTTTAACTTTATTATCAATTTCTCTAATTTTTTTAGCCAAAGAGATACCATCAAGTCTCGGCATATGAATATCAAGTAAAATAATATCAGGTTTATGCAAGAGATAAGACTCATAGCCCTCTTGACCATCTCCTGCACAGATAACTATGTCTACTAACTCTTCCAATTGAGCCATATATATACTTTGAATATCTTGGTCATCTTCAATATAAAGTAAAGTCAATGAATTTAAACTCAGAATATTTCCTTTATTTTTGAATCTATTGTAAACCTAAATTTTATTCCATAATAGTGATGTTTCTCTTCCCTATTGTTTTTATTAAGTGTAAAATAGTATAGGTGTAACAGAAAGTTACATAAAAACTATTTAAACTTTTTTCTAAAGAAAATATCAATACTTTGAGAAGGAACCGTTTTTTGATGCTGTCCAAGTTCTACTTTAATATTTTTACTCACATCATACTCTAAAATAAATGAATTACCCTCTGTTGAACTCTCAATAACAAACATACTCTTTTTATCTATTTTTTTACCCACTTGAACAGCATATCCCTCTCCTGTTCCATCATCTTTGATAAAAACTCTATCCAAATCTAACTCATATGCCAAATCTCTTGCAGCTTGGTTCATAATAAAGAGTTGAGCTTCTCTTCCTATATTTCCACTATTTTCGGAAAGTGCAGCAGTAGAAACCCCTAATAAAAGATAGGATAAAATATCTTTTTTAGGCATCTGTGGGTCAGAAGAGAATTCAAGCTTTGGACGATTTGCATCTCCATAAATATCTATGGTTATAAGTACATCGGGTAACTCATATTGAACCTCTATATCCAGCAGAGGATTAATCTCTTTTGTCCCTCTAAAGACAATTGATGAATCAATAATTGAAAAGAATTTTGGTGCTTGCTCTACCATGCCATTAATCTCATCTACTTTACCCAACATTCCAAGATTTTTTCCAAACTCTTTTTTTGCTTTAATATCCACTTTAAAATTTAAATCAATATCTTTTGTCTTATATCTACCATTAGGAGCATAAATAGAGACATCAATATAGGTATCTTCTACAAAATTATTTCCATCTTCCCTCTTATTTTTATCTTTTTTTGTAATAATAATCACATCTGAATCATGAGCAGGGTCTAAAAATTTAGATTCATAAAGAATTGTCATTTTTTTCAGTAAAACACTCCCTAGAATTTTCTTCTTTTTCCCCTTTTGTTCATAGTTTATACGAGTAGTTAAAATAACTTCTCCATATTTTGGATGCCCAAGAGGCAATGCCTCAATTGAGAAGAATCCTTTTAAATTCTCTTTTGTCCCTTTTAAATCCACTAAAATATTAGGGTGTATATCCAAAGAGACATCTCTTTTTTCTCCTAAATAAATCGTTCCTTTTTTGTTTAAATAAAATTTTCTATTGAGTTTATTATCTTGGAAACCAGTAGTTTTCAAGTTAAGCTTATTCAAGGTTATAAGCTCTTTTTTGTACTCAGCATCAATATCAATATCCTCCACATTAAAGCCATCGAGTTTTATTTTTTGAGAGCGAAGAGTAGCAAAAATTTCTTCGCCTCTAAGTTTTGCTTTTAACTCTACAGCTCCATTAATAGCTATAAGGGTAAAAGGGTATAGCCGTACAAACTCCTCTTGAATCTTTTGCAAAGAGTCAATAGTTACCGTAGCATCAATATTTTTCTCTTTTATATTACCCTTTGCATTAATCTTTAACTCTTTAGTATGTATGTCTAAACTTAAACCTTCTTCTCTGTTTTTTACATCAACAAAAGCTTTAAACTTTTTATTTGATTCAAGAAAACCTTTAAGCACTAAATACTCTTTAGAGAGCGTTGCTTCTCCTGCCAAATCAAGCTTTATAAATTTATCATTAAGTTCATCAGGAACATCCACTATCGTACTTGGATAAATTTTATCCGTTTTAATATCAAAAACAATATGCTCTAGGTCAGAACTTTTAGCTGAAAAATTTATTAATTTAGACTCTAAATTTACAATAGCCTTATCTTTTGATTTATCAAGATTTAAATTTAAAGGGGTCAATGGATTTAAATTAACCCCAAACGCATTAAAATGGGTAATTTTAATTTGACTCTTTGTCATCATTTTCTTAGGTAAACTATAATCTCCTGAAAAATTACTGTTCAGAGTCAAAGCGATATTTTTAGCAGTTGAGTTGAGTTTTAAATTTCCTTTTATATTATGTTGTTTTAAATCTATATACACCTCACTACTCTTTAGACTCACATCCGAAAGAATATTTTGAGCAAAAATTTTAGAAGAAGCATCTAACTTTACTTGCATAGTTTCTAAATTCCCACTAGCCGTAAGCTTCAAAGGTGTCTCTCCACGAAGTGTTACATTTGCCTCTTTCAAAGAGTTATTCACATAAGCCTCATGTACCATGAAATCGAGCTTTGTCTTAAATTTTAAAGAGTTATTCACATCATGAAAATTGAGCTTTGTCTCAGCATTTATCTTTCCATCTGCAACCGTTGATTTTAACTTTGTTATAAGATTTACATTAATATTTCCCTTGATAGGTTCAGTCTCTCCTTTAAGTAATAAGTTATTCACATTCAATTCAATCTCATTCTGCTTGGCTCTAAACTTATTCACATCTGTTCTAAACTCAATCTTTTGCATATTTCCTTTAGCACTCAAAGAGATATTGCTTTTTCCAATAACCGTTACATTTGTATCTTTTAAAAAACTATTTAAATATGCTCCATGTGTATTTAAATTTGAATCCAAATCAAAAAGTAAAGAGTTATTCACATCCTTAATATTTACGCTACTCTTTAAAGCAATCTTTCCATCAACAATCGACGAATTAAAATGGGTCAAGAGCATTGTTTTCACATCTCCCTTTAAAGGCTTTGCACTTCCTTTTAGTTCTAAATCTTTCAAATCCAAAGACAACTTATTTTGTTTGACCTTTAAGCCTTTAATTGTTGTTTTGAACCGAACATTTTTCATATCTCCTTTAGCCAAAAGGGTTATATGTGGTAAACGTTGAATCGTAATATTCTGCTCTGCCAATTCGGCAGGAATAAAGGTTTTTTTAGGCTCTACTTTTCCATCTATATCAAAGAGTAAAGTACGGTTTATATCATCTAAATCCAAACGTGTTAAAGCATCCAATTTAACATAAGCAACATTACCATCAAGCTCTGTATTCAAGTTATTATGAATAGAGTTCTTTTTGATATTAAACTTTCCCTTGGTTCTAAATCGTTTACTTTTTAGCAAATAGTCATTCTGTTTTAAAGATAGTTTCTGAATGTTTATCTCATAATTTACTGCATCCAAGTCGCCCTTGGCTTTTAACGTTAGTTTAGGGTTAACCAACAACGTCAAATTATATTCTTTTACAAACGGGGCTATAAACTCTCTATTCCCTTCTATCTCTGCCCACATATCATAGGTCTCATTTTTAAAAGAGGCTTTTATATCTGCTTGACTCATATTACTATCTAACAAAAATGTCAATCTTCCACTATGCTCTTTTTTCATATCTGTCTTTACATCTGACAGATGCAGTTTTGCAGAGTTGATATAATAGTTTTGATAGCCTGTATTTTCAAGTGATATATCAGCATTTTTGATAAGAACTCTATCAAAAGGCAAAGTAACATTACTTTCACTTTTATTCTCATCACTGCTATTACTATCTATTAAATTCGCCAAAAAATCTTTCTCAATTTGGGCTTCTTTTAAAACCAAATTATCAATAACTAAAACTCTCTTTTTTAAAGCCTCAAAATCTACGCTCAAAGCCAACTCTTTTGCTTGAATTTGATTGTTGTAATTCACATCTTTCAAGGTAAATCCAGAGAGCAATCCACCTTGCATCTCTCCATAAGTAATGTTTTGTTCTTGCAGAGGAGTTTTGAGTAAATTTAAAACCGTTGCTGGAGATTCCAAAATAAAAACAACAAGTGAAATGACGATTAAAAGCAGAAGAATCAGCCATTTAATTATATTATAAAAAGTAGAAATTGTTTTTCTCAAAATACTTGTCCTATTCCTAAATGAAGGGCAAAACCACCCTCTTGTGGATAACCAACATCCAAACGCAGTGGACCAATAACCGAAAGATAACGTAAACCTAAACCATAAGCATTATACCAATGGGTAGAGAAATCATTAACCTCTTGTGACATTTTTGAGCTATCAAAAAAGGAAACCACCGAAAAATTATCTGTCAAATAATATCGAGACTCCAAGGATGTATCTATAATAGTTAAGCCTCCTATTGGATATTTACCTGAATGTGGGCCAAGGTCACGGTATTCATAACCCCTATTACTCATTGCCCCACCCAAAAAGAAATGTTTAAACGCAGGAGTCTCTTGAGATATTGTTCCTATTTTTATTTTACTTGCCAAAACAATAGGTTTAAACTCTTTGATATAACGAGCCTCTCCTAAGAGTTT
>CAYPCV010000042.1:0-7119 GCA_964409295.1 uncultured Sulfurovum sp. | reverse complement strand
AAAAGAGAATAGACAAACACAAGCTAAATTTATCTGCACCGAATGTCATACAGCACTCAATGCAGATTATAATGCCAGTGTAAATATTCTAAATGCGGTAGGAACTATCGTTAAAGCCTCTTAATATCCAAACATTAGTTTGGAGTTTCTAGGAAGCTCCGTCATTTATGACGGGGTAGTTCACGGGCACTCCTTTCCATAAAGTTCAATGTATAGTCGAGTAATAGCAATTAAAAAGGCTGTGATTGCTGGCCCTAAAATCATTCCCCAAAATCCATAAGAACTCATTCCTGCTAAAATAGAGAAAAAGATAAGTAGTTCGTTAATTTTGATAGAGCTGTGTAAAATATCTTCTTTGATATATTTAATAATCATCGGTTTAATAAATGTATCAGCAATAATAGAGATAACAATAACAGAATAGAGAGCAATAACAATAGCTGTATTATCGTCGTAGTAACTCCATGCATATAAAGAGACAGGAACCCATACAACTGCCCCTCCAATAATAGGGATAAGTGAGGCAAATCCATAAATTGTACCTAGTAAAAGACCATTAAATCCATAAAAACTGCTAATAAGACCAAAAAGTATACCTTCAAAAATAGCAGTAACAACAATAGAATAGAAAACAACTTCCATTGTAGATGAAATTTCTGTTAAAATTTTTGTTCCTTTTCTATCCGAAAGAGGAAACAGTGCTTGAATAAGTATAAAAAATTGTTCTGAATATAGGTTTATAAAGTAGTAAAAAAGAGTTACAAAAAAAGTATTTTTTACAAATTCAACACCTGTTGAGCCTGCATTTTTTAAGGTACTAAAAAGTTTTGAAATCTCCTCACTATCAATATTATAGTCAATCAACCCTTGTAACATTGGTATTTTATCCAGTTGTGTGATGATTTTGGAAAGAATATTAGAGATAATCTCTTTATCTATATTAACCATGTAGTGAATTCCAATGGTTGCAATATAAGATATAGGTACAAAAAGAATAATAAGCAGTAAAAAACTTAAAATTAAAGAACTAATGTATCGAGATGAAATTTTATCTCTTAACTTATAGTGTAGATTGGCTGTTGCCATGGTCAAAAGTAGGGCAACAACAAAAGATAGCAAAAAAGGTTTATAGATACTGTATGCACCCAAAATGGCAAAAGCAAAAAGTATAGCTGTTATATATTCATTTTTTCTCATAAGAGTCTGTCCGTATTTGGTAAGTTAAGTCTAAAGTGAATATAAGATTTTTCTGTTGCAATGCGTCCACGAGCTGTTCGTTCGATGTATCCATTGGCTAAAAGATAGGGTTCTAAAACATCTTCGATTGTTCCTTCATCTTCACTTAATGCAGCAGCAATGGTACTTAAACCCATTGGTTTACCTTTGGCAGAGATTAAAAATTCTAGTAGTCGTATATCCTCTTCATCAAAACCTAAATCGTTAACTCCTAGTTGGTCAAGTCCATATTTGGTTGTTTTGAGTTGAATTTTTGTTTCATTGGCAACTTCTGCAAAATCTCGAATACGCCTTAGAAGTCGTAATGCTAACCTTGGTGTTCCACGGCTTCGTTTTGCTATTTCATAGGAGGCTTCTTTATTAGTAACTTTTTCAAGTTTGATAGAAGCTAAACGAATAATTTCGCCTAACTCTTCAGCAGAGTAAAATTGCATGCGAAAATGCATTCCAAATCGTTCACGAAGAGGATGAGATAGCATTCCTGCACGCGTGGTTGCACCAATTAGGGTAAATCGTGGAAGTTCTATTTTAACCGTTTGGGCAGCAGGGCCAGAACCGATAATAATGTCCAAGCGAAAATCTTCCATGGCAGAGTATAAAATCTCTTCAATTGCTGGAGACATTCTATGAATTTCATCTATAAAGAGTATATCTCCCTCTTCAATATTGGTTAAAATTGCAGCTAAATCTCCTGATTTTTCTATCATTGGAGCAGCAGTAGTTTTAATCTGAGCGTTCATCTCAGTTGCAATAAGATTGGCAATGGTGGTTTTTCCAAGACCTGGAGGACCAAAAAAGAGAATATGGTCAAGAGCTTCTTCCCGTTTTCTGCTGGCTTCAATAAAGACTTTTAAATTTTTTTTTATCTGTCCTTGACCAATATACTCATCCCATGAAGAGGGTCGCAAAGAGACCTCTTCTATGTACTCGTTATCAAATTTTTCTATATCAACGATACGTTCCACTATAACCTCTGAAAGTAAATATTTTTCTTGATGAAATAATACTCTTTTCTATGTTATAACAGGGTTTACTTGAACTTATACTATTCGTTAATTTGTTAATAGGTAAACTCATCACTTGGAAATTGCCTCTTCTTGACTTCTGAAGTATATTTTTCTAAATTTTCTTTTATAATCGTTGCCCCATCTAGGTACTGCTTCACAAATTTGGGTTTAAATGCTTCAAAGAAACCAAACATATCTGACCATACTAAAACTTGACCATCTGTATCGAGTCCTGCACCAATTCCAATGGTAGGAATTGTAACAGCTTCGGTAATAGCTTTTGCAGCTTCAGATTTTACCCCCTCTACTACAATAGCAAATGCTCCTGCTAACTCTAAAGCCCGTGCATCTTCTACAAGGTTTTCAATATCAGTTTTATCTTTTCCTCGTACTTTATAGCCACCATCTGAGCGAACAAATTGTGGCATTAGTCCAATATGACCCAAAACAGCAATAGAGTTATCACTAAGAGCTTTTACTATATTTGCTCGCTCTTTTCCACCCTCTATCTTTACAGCTTGGGCATTAGTCTCTTGATAGGCTCTGGTTGCATTTTTTACAGCATCTGTTTCATTAGTATAGGAACCAAAAGGCATATCTAAAACGATTAGAGGCAGAGATGCCCCATTACATACAGCTTGTGTATGATAAATCATCTGATTCATGGTTGCAGAGAGAGTGTCTTCTTTCCCTAGAAAGCTCATGTTTAGGCTATCTCCTACCAAAATCATATCAACTTCCCCATCAAAGAGCTTGGCAAATAGGGCATCATAGGCTGTAACCATAGTTATTGGTTCAACACCTTTCATTTTGGCAATTTTGGTTAATGTCACTTTCTTCGCAACTTTTTTGGTTTGGATACTCATTATTTTTCTACCTTATAATGGAATGATTTAACTGTTTTAACAAAAAAATGTATAATAGCACTATTAATTTAGAAAAGAGTTTATATTGAAAAATTTAGTTGCATATATTACCACAGGTTACCCTTCGTTAGAGTTCACAGTTGATATGGCATTAGCCTTAGCAGAAGCAGGGGTAGACACCCTAGAGTTGGGTATGCCTTTTTCTGACCCTGTAGCAGATGGTCCCATAATTGAAAAAGCAAATTTAAAAGCATTACAGGGTGGGTTCAGGCTAGATGACCTCTTTAGTGCATCAAAAGAGATTGCTCCTCATATTGATACACTATGGATGGGTTATTTTAACCCTTTTTACCATAAAGGAATGGATTTTTTTATAGAACAAGCTAAACAGAGTGGGGTAAATGGATTTATTATTCCAGATTTACCATTAGAAGAGGCTCTTCCTTATAAACCAATGATGAAAGAGGCAAACTTATCACTAATAGACTTTATTGCACCTACAGACAGTAAAGAGCGAATCAAGCAGATTGTAACAGATTCTCAAAAGTTTATCTATTTGGTCGCCTATGCAGGAATCACAGGTTCAGGGCAAAGTGAAGATTTACAACCAATTATTACAGATATAAAAGAGTACAGCGATACCCCTGTTTATGTAGGTTTTGGAGTGAATGAAAAAACAGCAAAAGAGAAGGTAAAAGGGGCAGATGGTGTAATTGTAGGTTCAACTTTTGTAAATGTTCTTTTGGATGATTCTCTAAATAAGAGTCAAAAAATTCAAGAAATTTCACAATTAGCTAAAGAAATTAAAGAAAAAATTAACGAATAGCTAAAAAATATGCTAGAATAATAAAGTTAACTTTAAAATTTAAAATGAGAAATAAAACAGTTTTAGAAGATTTAGACGCAAAAATATCATTAATCTTAGAAAAATACACTCTTTTAAAGGATGAAAATCTTTCATTACAAGAAGAAAATGAAAGATTAAAGTCTGATTTTAATCTTTTAAAAGATGCTTTCCAAGCTAAAAATCAAGAGATTGAAAAGTTGCAAGAAGAGGATGAGTTAAAAGATTTAGAACTTGAAGATATTACTCATAAAATTAGTAAAGCAATGGGTTTAGTTACAGAACAAGAAGAGGATGTAGCCTAAAAAGCCAATTTTTAACCTTGACATAAAAAACAATTCTTGTTATAATGAGTATTCCTCTGTATATAATATTCATTATTTACGAGATTTATGGGGATGACTTGGTTTCGACTGGAGTAGTCGGAGTTATGTGCATGTCGGACTGAGCAATTCCGTTACACGGCTCACATTGCATAACTGCAAACAATACAGATTACCGTCCAGCTTACGCAGTAGCGTAAGTTTACCCCGAGCGATCGGAGGACTGCCTTACCGACGAGTTCCATCTTACTCGGAACCCATTAATTTGGGAGTGCTTTTGCACTTTAGGCATCACATCTGATGGATATGCTGGGTAGAAGTCATGCTACCTTGTGAGAACTTTGACTGGTTTTGTGTAGCTTTGGATGTTGTGCGAAGCAAAACGAGATTTAACATCATCGACTAAGCATGTAGATTCATAGCACTAGCTACTTTAGGACTGGGGTTCAATTCCCCACGTCTCCACCAAACTACTAAAATCTAATATTTCATTTAACTCCTTTTTAAACTTTTGATAATCATATTTTTCTTAACGCTTCCTCTACACTATAGACTCTTTTAGAAGAGATTAATTAAAAATATAGTAAAATTAAATTTATATTAAATATATTTATTAAAAAGGATAATTAATGTTTAGAAAAATATTTATATTGATTTTACTAATATTTACTTTCTCAGAGGCAAAAGATGCTTTTTCTTCTGAAAGATTTTTAGGCATAGAGGTGGGTTATACAACCCTTGAATCTAATAATATTATTGGAATTAGAGAGAGTAACCCTGATATAGAGTATGGTTTTAAGATTGGAGCTCAAAATGTAGAGTGGAGAACAACTGTTGATATAAACTTTTTTAAAGACAAAAAGAAGAAATATCAACAAGCTAGATTGTCTTTTGACTATTTTGTATGGAACAGTTTATATGAAACAGACGATATTGTTTTTAAGCCTTATCTTGGAATGCATATCGGTTGGATGAATTATACCAATGAAGTAGGAGCTGTAGAATCTAGTGGAATGCTCTATGGTGGACAAGCAGGTTTAGCCTGGAATGTTTTAAATGAAGTTGATTTTGATTTATCGTATAAATATTCAAAAACAAGTATCAAGGATGTAGAAAGCCTAAATGGTTTTGTTCTTGGTTTAAATTATATTTATTAGGAGATGAGAGTGAAATATATTTTAAAAATAGTTAGTTCCATTTGGTTATTATTAATAGTAGTAGCCTGTGGAGGAGAGACAGTTTCCTCAAATATTGTGGAAAATAAGTTATCAGTAGTGTTAGAAAAAAGTAATTTAGATGCAAACTCTAATACCTTAGAATTAAATATTTTATTAGAAAATGATTACTCTGGAAATATTAATGTTTCATTGGATAACTTAAATATCTCTATAGAATCTTGTAGTATTGAAAAAGTGACATTAACACCTAAAAAAATAAAATTTACAGCAGAAAATAAACATGTTAGTGTTTATGCAAAGATTAAACTTAATGAAAGCTGTACACCTCTCTCTTTTAATTTAAATGGAGATACAAAACTTTCCCTTGAAGATGGAAGTCTTAACTCTATAAAGTATGAGTCTTCAAAAATTAATATTGAATTAACTAAAGTAGATGATAATAGTTCTGTAGAAACAAATACAACGATAGATAGTAGTTCAACATCTTTAGTGAGTGAACCTTACTATTTTTATAATCTTCCAAGAGAAATAGAAATTAATAAGCCAAGTTATGAATATTCATTTAGAGTACAAGTAGTTGATAGTAAAGAGAAGATTGTTTCAGGCCAGGTTGTATCTGTTTTAGCTTATGATGTAAATTTTGGAGAACTTACATCTATGAGTAGTCTTAGTGATGATAATGGTTTTGCAACTTTCTTATTTACTTCTCCAAAATCATTAAAAGCATTAGTTGACAAAACATTAGTTTTAAAACTAGAATTAAGTCATGCAGGCTTTAATAAGTATGCATTTGTAAATTTAAAATTTAAAGAGCCATCTACTATAAATTCTAAAAATGATTATAGATTAATTAATCCTACGCAACTAAGTGTAGAAACTCCTTTAATTGAACAGAAAATTTTTGTTGATTTGGTAGATAGTCAAGGAGTAGGTATTCCATCAAAAGAGATAAAAATTAGTACTCCAAATAGTAAATATGGTTCATTTACATACTCTTCTACAAAAACAGATGTTTCTGGTAGAGCAACATTTATTTATAATGCTCCGATTGATATTTTAATTATAGATAAAGAGAAAGTAAATGTTAATTTAAGCTTTAAAGAAGATGAAGTTACAATAAATACAGTAGCAACTTTAAACTTTTATGGCACTTCTCGTGGAATTCCTAAAAATAATTATAATTTTATTAATGCTACAAATTTAATTATTGATACTGAATCTACAGATAAAATAATTTCAGTTGATTTGGTTGATAATAGAGGTGTAGGAGTTGAAAATAAAGAGGTTAAAGTTACAACTCCTGATAATAAGTTTGGTTTTATTAGTAGCTCTACAGCTATAACTAATGAAAGTGGTAAAGCAATATTTTCATATAAAACCCCTTCTAATATTTCATCTATGGATGGAAAAAGTAGTGATTTAAATTTAACTTTTACAGAGAATGACATTACTCTGACTAAAACTATAACTCTTACTGTATTAAAGAAGTCAGCAATTGATTATCATTTAATAAATGCAGAAGATATTATTGTAGATTTGCCAAAAGTTACACAGAGTATTACAATCGATTTAGTAGATAATCAAAATAACCCAGTATCAGGAAAATCGGTTAAGATTTCTGCATTAGATAGTAAGTTTGGTGTGATTGCTAATTCTACTGCTCAA
>CAYPCV010000041.1:0-2715 GCA_964409295.1 uncultured Sulfurovum sp. | reverse complement strand
TACAGCAGGGTGGGCTAGAGACCGTCAGAAAGTAACAAAATTTTATGATGATAGACGAGCAGATTTGGAGTCAAAAGAGCCAAATCATGCACATATTCGTTTGGCAGAATTAAAAGCAAAGTATCCTAATAATATTACAATCCTTACCCAAAATGTTGATAACATGTTGGAAAAAGCAGGATGTGACGAGGTGCTTCATCTGCATGGAACATTAACTGATTTACGTTGTGAACGATGTAAGTTTGTTTTTCCTATAGGGTATAAAAAACAAAATGGTGCTGTTTGTCCTAAATGTGCTTCGAGTGTTATTCGTCATAATGTGGTCATGTTTGGAGAACCTGCTCCTGCTTATGAGTATCTGCGAAAGCTCTATAATGAAGCAGAGATGATTGTGGTAATTGGAACGAGTGGAAATGTTATTGACACAGCTTATATGGCACAGTTGGTTGATAATTCTGTTTTGAATAATTTACATGTTGATGTGAATCATGACCAATATTTTTCTGTAAAATTCTATCTGCCTGCAACCGAAGCAATAGATGAAATTTATTCTTTAGTAGAAGAGTTTTTAGCATAATGGGCTTTTTAAAAAAGTTGTTCTTTTTACTTTTATTTGGGGCTATTTTATACGGTTGGGTTGTTCGTCATAACAATCAAATAGCAGAGAGTGCATCAAATTTTATTTATCAAGATATTTCTGAGATACCCTCTAAAAGAGCTGTGCTTTTGTTAGGGACAAGTAAATATGTGAAGAGTGGAGGTATTAATTATTTTTATAAATATCGAATTGATGCTGTGGTTAAACTCTTTAATGCAGGAAAGGTTAAAGCCATTTTAGTTTCAGGAGATAATGGAACTAAATATTATGATGAGACAACCACCATGCGAGATGATTTAGTTGCACGAGGTATTCCCTCTAAATACATTACTTTAGATTATGCAGGGTTTAGAACTTTGGATTCTATTGTCCGAGCAGAGGCTATTTTTGATTTAGAAGATTACATTATTGTCTCTCAACGTTTTCATTTGGAGCGAGCTATTTATATTGCTCATGCAAAAGGACAAAAAGTACTGGGCTTTGTAGCTAAAGATTTCAAAAATACCATTTGGGCAAAACGCATGGAACATCGAGAGTTATTGGCACGAGCTAAAGCATTCTTGGATATTTATGTTTTAGGTAAAGAACCGAAGTTTTACGGTTCAAAAGTAGAGGTTGTTTATCGACCCTAAATGGGAAGATATTATTAGGTTAAACGGCAACCCCATTTAAAATATTTTCTATATTCTCGAAGTTTTGAGATTACAATACGATGATGAAAGCGACTAGCATGGATAAATTTTCCTTTGCCTAAATAGATACCTACATGATTGACTCTTTTTTGATGTTTGGAGTTAAAAAAGACCAAATCGCCTTTTCTTAGGTAAGCACGTTTAGATACTTTCATTCCCATTTTAGCTTGATTCCAAGAGTTTCGTGGAATATAAATACCATTACGCCTGAATACTTCCTTTGTAAAACCAGAACAGTCGTATTTATATGGACCATTTCCACCCCATTGATATTTTTTGCCAAGTTTTGATTTGGCTATGGATTCAATATAGATATTGGTATAGCTTTTATTGTGATTTTTGGCATGAAGTAAAACATTTGACAACAATATTAATATAATTGTTAAAAATATTTTTTTAAGTTTCATTAAGGATTCCTCTATTTGTAAAAAATTCAAAAATTATACACCAATAAAAATTAAAATAAATTTAAATTATGATAAATAAAATAAAATATAATACTAGTGTCTCATAAGTTAATCTACAATAAGGTTTTTGTTCTATAAGTATGAACTGCTAAAATTACAAAAAAATATTTCCTATAAAAGATACTTGATGACTCAAACAGATTACCAAAAAAAAATAGAAGTTTTAAAAAAGTGGGCTTTTGCCTATTATGTGAATGATAATCCCATAGCTACCGATGAAGAGTACGATAAACTATATCATGAGGTATTGGATTATGAAATTGCTAATCCACTTTATGTAGCAGAGGATTCTCCTACTCAAAGGGTAGGGGGGATTGTTCGTGATGAATTTTCTAAGGCAAAACATATTAAACGTATGTGGAGCATGGAAGATGTCTTTACTAAAGATGAAGTAGAAGAGTGGTTGGATAGAACGGTTAAAAATATAGGAGTAACTCCCTATATGTGTGAACCAAAATTTGATGGGGCAAGCATGAATCTACTGTATGAAAATGGTAAATTGGTTCGAGCAATCACACGAGGAAATGGAGTCGAAGGTGAAGAGGTAACGGATAATGTTCGTACCATTCGTTCGGTTCCTTTGACTATTGAGTATAAAGGTCTAATAGAAATTAGAGGCGAGGTTGTTATCCGAAAAGATGATTTTGAGATAATTAATAAGGAGAGAGAAAAAGAGAGAGGAACTGTTTTTGCCAATCCTAGAAATGCAGCAGCTGGAAGTTTAAGACAGCTTGATTCTGCTATTACAGCCAAACGTCGTTTGGTCTTCTACCCTTGGGGATTGGGAGAGAACACTTTAAATCAGAGCAATCTGTCAGAAAAGATGGAGTATATTTATAGTTTAGGCTTTTTAGAGCCACCATTTACTAAAGCCTGTGAGACGATTGAGGATATAGAGGCGTTTTATCATTTTCTAATATCTAAACGTGATGAAATTCCGATGATGATGGATGGAATG
>CAYPCV010000040.1:0-7061 GCA_964409295.1 uncultured Sulfurovum sp. | reverse complement strand
TTTTATTGCTCGTTATCGTAAAGAGATGACAGGAGAAGCTAGTGACGATACACTTCGTGATTTTTATGAAATTTATCTCTCGGCTAAACGTCTTCTTGAACGAAAAGAGGAGATTTTAAAACTTTTAACCGAACGAGAACTCTTGACAGCTCAACTTAAAGAAGCAATAGAGAAGAGCCAAACAATGACGGCTCTTGAAGATGTCTATAGACCATATAAAGAGAAAAAAAACTCTCGTGCATCTTTGGCAATCAAAAATGGGCTAGAACCATTGGCAAATATTTTGCAATCGGCAAAATTGAATCAAAAAGAGTTTGAATCCAATGCAAAACGTTTTATAAAAGGCGATATAAAAAATATAGACGACGCAATAAAAGGGGCAAAAGATATTATTGCTGAACGCTTTTCAGACAATCCAAAAGAGCGAAAGATTGTACGAGAGATGACCGAAAGACATGGAGTAATAGAGGTTAAAAAAGGAAAAGAGTTTGATGAGCAAGGGGTTTATAAAAACTATAAAGAGCATACAGAAAAAGTTGCTTTTATCCCATCACACCGTTATTTGGCAATTCGTCGTGCCGAAAAAGAGAAAGAGCTTTCGGTCAAAATAACCATTGAGAGCGACCGATACTTAGAGACTCTAAAACGCTATAAACTTCGTGATTATATGGGGTCGTCAAAAGCCTTGCTTTTTGATGCCTATAAAGATGGGTTTAAACGCCTACTCTACCCTTCGATAGAGCGAGAGGTAGCAAAGGTTTTAAAAGAGCGTGCTGACCTTAGTGCTATTGGAGTTTTTGGCAAAAATTTGAGCCAACTGCTCATGACTCCACCTGTAACAGGCAAAGTTCTACTTGGAGCAGACCCTGCCTATAAAACTGGTTGTAAACTAGCTGTGATTGATGAAAATGGAAAATATTTAGCCAACGATTTAATCTTTCCTACTCCTCCAAAATCGGACTATGAAGGCTCTCGTAAAAAAGTCTTAGATTTGGTCAAAAAGTTTAATATCTCAGGGGTTGCTATAGGAAATGGAACAGCCTCTAAAGAGACTCAAGAGTTCTTTGCCAAAATCAACAAAGAGCTGAATGGAAAGCTAAAATATACCGTAGTTTCAGAAGCTGGTGCATCGGTCTACTCTGCCTCTAAAATAGGAGCAGAAGAGTACCCCAATTTAGATGTAACCGTTCGTGGAGCAATCTCGATTGTGGGGCGTGTTCGTGACCCAATGGCAACACTGGTAAAGATTGACCCAAAATCGTTGGGAATTGGACAGTATCAACACGATGTAGACCAAAAACTGCTTGAACGAAAGCTTCAAGAGGGGGTTGAGAACTTGGTTAACCGTGTTGGGGTTGATGTCAACTCTGCTTCGGCTTCTCTTTTGTCTTATGTGGCAGGAGTGGGAAAAACAGTGGCTAAAAACATTGTGGCATATCGTGAAAGTAATGGAGTATTTAGAAGTAAAAAAGAGCTTCTAAAAGTAAAAGGGCTAGGAGCAAAAGCCTATGAACAGATGGCAGGATTTATTCGTATACGGGAAGGAAAAAGTATCTTTGACAATACAGGAATCCACCCCGAAAGTTATGAAGTGGCTAAAAGATTAAAAGAGATAAAAGAGCTTTCAAACACAAAGGCATTAAGTGAAAAGCTTGATATAGGCGAGGCAACGCTAAAAGACATTATCAAAGAGCTAGCCAAACCTGGTTTTGACCCTCGTGAAGAGTTGCCAAGCATTCCATTTAAAGATGATTTAACCGATATTTCTATGCTAAGAGAGGGAAGCATTGTCTCGGGAGTTGTGCGAAACATTGCTGATTTTGGTGCATTTGTAGATATTGGTCTAAAAAATGATGGAATGATTCATATCTCTAAAATGAGCGATAAACGAATCAAACACCCTTTGGAAGTTCTCTCTGTAAATCAATATCTTGGAGAGATTGAAGTGATTAGTATTGATAGAGAGAAAGGGAAAATAGGCTTAAGCCTTAAAAACGGTAAATAGATATTTTCCAAAATCTTTTGGAAAATGATAATACTCATAACCACTCTTTACAAGCTCTACATCTCTTAACAAAGGGGCTTCTTCTTTTCCATAACGAATCTCTTCTAGTTTATAAACTAGCTCTTCATAATCTTTATAAAAACCTTTATAATCGTCTCTTACTCGTTTGATATAAGGATAAAATTGTTGAAAGGTTTGAATAAAAAGTTTTCCTGCTAAATCATTAACCAAATAGATGTTAAAGACATCATGATTAATTCCTACAGCAAATTTATTAACAAAGCCCAACATTTTGGCAACATCATCCCGTAAAACTTCATCCGTCATAATCTGCTCTAAGTTCTCTTGGGTAAATTCTGAAAACATATCGGCAAGCCCTAACGTAACACGAATACGCCTAATTGTATCTCGTAAATCTCCACGAACTGTATTGTATGCATTCAATGTCATCTCATTTTGTCGTCGTTGATGGTCACGTTCACTCTCTAAGAGAGCCAATTTTAATTGACGAACAATATAATAAATACCAATCATAGCAAGAGGAACAGCAACAATATCTGCATAATTTGCTAAAGTATCAAAGTCCATATTTATCCTATATTCTATATTTATAACTCTGTTGGATTATAATAATAATTATAAATCTTGTCAAGTTTATAGCTTTTTTTAAATAAATTCAGTAAAAAATGCGTAAATTTTTATTAAAAATAAAACTTTATTTTTAATAAAAATTTAAAAATAACTTTATATCATTGATTCTAATCATAAAATAATTATTAACAAAGTATAATATTTTAAAATAATCTTTTAAATTGAATATAGAAGGGTAACTGATGAGTAGACTACAAACACCAATAAAGCAAAAAGAAATTAGATGTGCGACACAAGAAATTATTATTACACGAACAGACCTTGAAGGAAATATTATTTATCATAATCCTGTATTCTCTAAAATTAATGGCTTTGAGGGTGCATCTGTGATACATAAACCTCATAGTATTGTGAGACATCCTGATATGCCAAAAGCTATTTTTAGAATTATATGGTCAATTATAGAACAGGGTTTACCAATTCAAGCCCTTATCAAAAACAAAACCAATGATGGACACTACTACTGGACACTTATCAATTGGAAAGTACAAAAAAATAGAGACAATCAAACCATCTCCTATGTAGCTTATGGAAAACAAGCTCCTGACCATGCAATCAAAGTATTGGCTCCTGTATACAAAATGATGTTACAAATAGAAAAAGAACATGATATTGACTCTTCATTAGAGTACTTTCACTCTTTTCTAAATGAAGAGGGCTTAACCTATAGAGAATACATGGAAAAGTTGACAAAAAACAGAGAATTTCGATGTCTTTGTGACTTTATAAAACATCTAATTATTCGAAAATAGAACCTAAAAATTACGTTCTATTTTTTGCTCTTGCAGGTGGCAATAGATGCAGATAACACTCCTCTTGCAATTCATAATAACGTGGAATCTTCTTAAAGAGACTATTATAGACTTTTTCTATATCTGTAACGCTATTATGCTTTGACTCTAAAGAGTATTGACACTCTTGAAGCATCTTTATTTGAGTCTCTATTTCAGAAATAAAGAAATTTGTTTTATTTAAAACTTGTTCACTCTGAAAATAGATATTTTTTCCTCGAAAGCTAGATTCTAAACGTTTTAAATCAGCAATACTCAGAGAGAGCCTTTCCGTTTGTCTGTAAATTCTAAAGAGTTCAGACTTTACTTTAGAGTGTTGAGTCTTTAGTTGACTTCCTAGTAAAATAAGCTGTTCTCTTCGCTTATTTTTTCGTAACTCTATACCAAAAACATTATAGAAAAATCTACTAACAACACCCTCTTCAACTCTTAAATCTTCTAAGACTGATTTTATCGCTTCAAATAAAACATCATCAACATCTGTCGTATGACGAAGCAATTCAATTTTTGCATTTTGGATATTTTTGCCAATCAACTTACGAATAATATCATCAAACACATAAGCAGGACTATCAAGTATTTGCTTTACATATCCATCAATAGCCATTATAAATCCCTTTTAGTTTACGTTTTGTTAATAATAACTAAAAAATGTTTAATAATGTTTTAATATAATTAATTATCTCTTAAAAAATCTATTTTACTTCTAATTTCATGACTAAAATAAAGTTTCGGATAGAGTAATACTCATTAATATTTTTCCAAGGGAGCTTGGAAATTTTGTTCTCTAAACTGACAAACTCTTCGTTATTTAAGAGTGCCTCCGTCACTTTTCGTCCATCCCCAACATTGGTATAGACTGAACGAACGGCATAAATATCTTGCTCTAAAGGCAAAGAGTGAATTTCATCTTTAATAATATCAAACAATTCATCTAAAACAATCTCTTCGATAGGTAAGCTACCTTTATAACCATAGTTTCCAACAACAGCTTGCCAACGATGACCGTTAATATCCCACTGTTCAAGCCCTACACCATTTTCGATATGTTTGGCACTCTCCCAAAAGGCTGAAATAAGAACATGTACCACATTAACCTCAAACTGCTCTAACGCTTCAGCCATTGCCTCTTCTACGGAAGATGCATGTCCTATAAACGACTCGATAATAGTCTGATTAGGTAAAAGAATATGTACATCTACTTGAACAATAACCGAATCGTCGTATCTCTCCATCTCAAAAACTTGTCCTGTAATACCAGGGAATTTTTCATCCACAAAATAGAAATCTTCCATTTTGTTAAATTTTAAATTAAACTGTCCTAATATTTCTAATAACTGCTCATTTATATCGGTTTCTAATAGTTTACTCATTTTTTACACATACCTTATAATTTTTTTAATAAAAATTATACTTAAATAAAACTTATATACTATGCTTGGTAAACCTTCTGACCAATTTCTTGATACTCTTCATAGTAAGCTTCAACAAAACTAGAAACTGTATTCTCTATTGGCAAATAGACTCCATCTATTTTTTTAGTGTACTGTTCCAAATAACTGTTTGCATCTTCTTTATTTATATAGTGTTGTGCCAAGCTTTTATAAGCTTTTTTATAGTTCTCTTTCATTGCATCATAGTTGCTATAGTTTATCTCTATCTTTTGATTGTAGGTAATAATTCCAGAAGCAAAAAGAATATCTAAATGAATCAACCCTTCACAATAATAAGGCAACACTTCGCCTACTTCACGCCATGCCATTAGACTCACTGCTCGTGCTACTAAATCGTCTATAATATGATTTTTTAATGACTCCTGCTCATTTTCAAAAAATGCCATTAGTCCACCTGCTGTGGCTTTGAACTCTTCTATATTTTTAAACTGCCCTGTTGTATTCATAAGCATCTCTGTATCGGAATCTATCCACAAAATATGCCCAAACTCATGCCCTATAGTCGAAATATCATAAAGTTCTTGCCATAAATTAGGATTATCTTCGGCCAAAGCTTTCTGTTTTTGAACAAAATCAAGCCCCATAAAATCCACAGAGAGTTGCATAATAGGTTTTGCTTTTTTACTCTCCATCACAAAATCAGCATAAGCAAAAATCTTTTTACCCATCTCTGCTGAAACCTGCTCATCATTAGGAACAACTTGTGCAGAGAACAAGCCATTGAACTCTGCTCCATAATACATCATTGGTTGCCCAATATAGAGTTGTGTCTCATCAACCTGTTCTCTATTTTTTTCAATAGTAGGAAGTACATCTCCTTCTATTTGTGTTGCTAATTTTGCAGAGAAATCTTTAATATTTTGTCGTGTCATTGAAGCACTTTGCAATTTGGGGTTAACAATCCGTAAATCCCACTCTAATGCCACTGCTTTTCTAAAATGGTCTTCGTAATATTCCAAAGGATGACCAACTTGTAACGGAGTGGTAATCTTCATCCATGCTCTGTCTACATTTGCCCATAGCCCAATCAGTTTTTTAGGTTGATAGCCTGCAAATGCTTTTTTAAGAGCTACAAAATAGTTAATCCACTCCTCTTTTTGATGAAATACCTCATCAACTTCAACGCTTAGGGCTTCAATACAATCTTCGATAATCGCAACCAATGAAGCAACCTCATCAGGAAAAGCTTCGCTATAGGCTACAGAGTGATACTGCTCTTTATCATTTGGAACTAAAACAGAGTAACATCTGTCCCCCACTTCGCCATTGGGGTCTAAATCTAAAAGCTCTTCCTCTTGCAACATCTTAAAGACAGCCTGTTCATCGCCATCATGCTCTGCTAACAAATCACGATTTACACCATTGATAATATGTGCTGTCCACTCTGATTGCCACAGGCTCAAAGATTCTCCAATATAGTGTACGTTTTCAATAAGTACTTGATAAAATGGTGTCAATAGATTTTCAGATTTAATCCAAGCAATCAAATACTCATGCCGTGTCAAGTGCATCTCTTTAACAAAAAGATAAGCTTCCTCTTTTTTAGTAATAATTTCATCTTCTGAAAAGCCCTCTTTTTGAAGCACTTGTTCCAAAGCATCTTCACGCAGATTAACCAAACGGGTCAACGATGCCATCGTGGTATCACTGTTCACTGGTAAATTCATCTTAGCTAAAAACTCCTCTATCAAACTCTTAGCTATCGGATGATTTCCATCTAAAACCTTATAATAATCATTAAGTGACTTTTGCCGTGTTTGAAGTTCATCATATATTTTCTGTAAATCTTGCATAAATTGTTTTTTCATTCGTTGAGTCCTTGATATACTATAGTTACTATCAATTTTACTCAAAGAAACATTAATCTAAAAGTAAAAAATTGTGTAATTTTATCTAAGATTAGAATAGAGAAGATTTTTATGTTTATATTCATACAAGTTTTCTTTGAGTTAGTGTAGGAGTTAATAGGATTTAATATAAAAAATTAGAGGAGTCTAATTAAACATTTAATTCTTCAATTCATCCCCGTCTTAGAGAACGGGGTTTTCTTGAAATTTTTTGATAATATATATAAAGTATTTATAGAAGCTTTAAATAAATTCTGCATAAAAATAGTAGTGGGAAATTGATAAAAATATCTAAAAAAGAGGTTTTGAGATT
>CAYPCV010000039.1:0-10929 GCA_964409295.1 uncultured Sulfurovum sp. | reverse complement strand
AGTCATGGTACAGACCACAACGGTGTCAATAAAAGGTTCATATAGCGATACCAAGCCTTGACGAACAGGGTATTTTACTCGTGATGCTGAGTGTGCAATTCCTGCTGAACCTAAACCTGCTTCATTTGAGAATACGGCTCTTTGGAAACCTTGTGCCATTGCACCAAAGATTCCACCTGCTACAGCATTGGCTGAAAAGGCTTCGTTAAAAATAAGAGCAAACGCCTGAGGAATGGCTGTAAAGTACGTTCCTAGAACCCAAAAGACCATAATCAAGTAGAATATAACCATTATAGGAACAATCTTTTCTGCTACATGTGCAATTCTTTTAATTCCACCAATAATAACAAGACCTGTAATAAATGCCATGATTAGACCAAATGCCCATGGTGCATCTTTAAAAAAATCGACTTGACCTTGAACAATAGGGAGTGCTTGTGATATTTGGAAGGTATTTCCTGCTCCTAATGCTCCAAGTATCATAAAGAAAGCAAACACCATTGCCATTACTTTACCTGTTTTTGCCATGCCTTTATCTGCTAGACCACGAGAGAGATACTCCATACCTCCACCCATGATTGTTCCATCGGGTAGAAACTCTCTGTATTTCAAAGAGAGGGTAACTTCTGTAAATTTTAATGTCATCCCTAGAAAGCCTGCCATAATCATCCAAAAGGCTGCTCCTGCTCCACCTAAGCTAATAGCAATAGATACTGCTGCGATATTACCAATTCCAACGGTTGCAGATAGTGCTGTTGCTAGTGACTGAAAAGGGGAAATCAGCCCTTTGTCATCTTTTGTTTTGTATTTTCCTTTTACAATGGCTAAAGAGTGTGCAAACATTCTAAGGTTTACAAAACCCATTTTTAAGGTAAGGTATACCCCAGCGATGATTAAAATAGCCACAACAAAAGGCATTTTTGTACCCTCTATGTTTCCAAAGAAAATGTCAAACATCATTATACTTTCGGCTATACCATTAAGTGATTGAAAAAACGCGTCAATGGATTTAAATATTTCGTTCATTTAAACTCCTATAAATTAATAGAACATTGTATATAAAATTATCTAAGTTTTGCTATAATCTACTCAAATAGATAAAAATAAAAAAGGATAACTTATGGCAACGATATTAATTCCAATATCAAATGGTTTTGAAGAGGTTGAGCTAATCTCTTTGGTGGATGTTCTTCGTAGAGGAGGGAATGATGTGCGTATGGCGTATGTTGAGCGTGAGATTGATACGGACTTAATTGTTGGAGACAACGGTATTACTATTAAAGCCGATACGGCTCTTAAAAATATTTGCTCAGAAGAGTTTGATATGATGCTTTTAGCAGGGGGCTGGGATAATGCTTATACTTTACGAGATGATGAGCTAGTACAAACACTAATAAAAGAGTTTTATAACGATAATAAAGTGTTAGGAGCAATGTGTGCTTCGGTATTAGCCTTTAAAGAAGCAGGAGTTTTAGGCAACGATTATACCTGTTATCCTTATGCGAAAGAGGAGGTTAATCATGATGGATACAGAGATGATAAAATGGTTGTAACCGATGGTAATATCATGACCTCTCGTGGACCAGGAACAGCATTATGTTTTGGTTTAGAAATTGTAAAACGTTTGGTTGGAGTAGAGAGCTATGAGGCTGTTAAAGAAGGGATGCTCTTAGATTTCTGTGAATAGGATGTTTACCATCTATTAATATTTATTGGTTAAGATAAGCAAAAGGATTTAAAGATGCAAAAATTACTACTTATTCTCTTATTTATCGTTAGTTCACAGCTTTTTGCTGAAGATGACTTTTCTGAACTTGAGATAGCAGAGACCATTTCTGAGTCTGAATATCAAAAGATTATAGAGCATAGTTTATCGGATATTAATGAAGAGTATTTTACGATAGAAAAAGAGAATCCCTCTGAAAAAATAGAAGAAAATTTAACTCTTGATGTAGGGCTTCCTTTTGAAGAGCAGAAAAGCCCTATTTTTAGCTCTTATATTGAGGCTGTAGTAAAGGCTAAAGAGGAAGATAAAATGATTTTATTAGAGATAGTTTTAGATAATTGTAAATTTTGTGACAAGATGGAAACTTTGGTTTTATCAAAAAAAAGTGTACAAGAGACTATTTCTCAAAATTTTATTTTAGCTCAAATTAATGCAGACCAAGAGCCTCTTCCTTTGGGATTGAGTGAGCAGATGAGTCCAATGTTTGTTTTTATCTCTAAAGATGAAAATGTTCAAGACATGCGTTTTGGTTATATTAATGAAAATGATTTTTTAAATCTTTTAGTTGAGCAGAGTGCAAAGTAGTGAAAAACCTCTATAAGAAAATTTTAATAAGTTTTTTACTTTTTACCCATTTGTATGCAAACTCTTGTGAAAATCCTGCTGTAGCTTCGGATGATTTAAATAGCAAGTTTCGTTACGGTTGTTTTTGTGGAGAGAATTATCCAAAGATAGAACACTCTTCAAAAAAGAGTTATAAAGAGTTGAATACCACACAACGTTTAGAGCTTATAGAAAAGTATCAAAAGATTGATGCGTATGATGATATTGATGAGGTCTGTAAAGAGCATGATATTTGTTATATCAAGCATGGACGAGAAGCCAAAGTTTGTAATGATAATATTTATACTCAACTCAACAGGATAGAAGAGCAATTTTATAAAGCAAGTGATGATAATATGAGTAACGAGCAGTGTAAAAACCTTGCTTTTGATATAGCTTCTGTATTTCATACTATTTTTTCTCCTTCTGATGATGAAGATACCTTTTTTGATTTTGGAATGCTCATGGTTAATGGAGCTATTACTGCGACAAATAAGCTGGTCCAAGAGTCAGCTGATACTATTAGTGATAATGCACCACGTTATCCTGCTATAAATCAGAAATGTCTCTTAGATGTATTAACTACATCAAAAGTAAAGCGTCATTCATCTATAAATATTCAACGAGATTAGTACTTATCTTTTCTCTTTTTTCTCTCTCTATTCTTTTTTACTTTATTTTCTTTTTTCTTCTATTTAAGTAAAACTATTTTTAAATACATAAAAAAATATAAAATATAGTAAATATATTCATATGTTAAAACCTGTTTAAGTTTAATGGTGCTATAATTTTTTAGAACAAGAAACAATACGGGGAACGATTATGAAAAATCTTACAAAATTAGCACTTATATCTTCTATCACTTCAATAATGTTTATCGGTTGTGGAGAGTCAGGAACAACTGCTTCATCTTCACTAGAGGAGTCAACAGTTAGTTCGATTCTTAAAACAACAAACACAGCTATTTTAGAAGCAGTAAATAAGGCACGAGCAGAGGCAAGGGATTGTCATGATGGACGTGGTGTTGTTGGACCTTCTGTTGCATTGAGATGGAATGCTGAACTTTATTCTTCTGCTTATGAGCATAGTAATGATTTGGCAATAAGTGATACTTTTTCTCATGATGGTTCAGGAACAGAATCAGATATTACAGGTTCAAATAATGGAAATGCGAGTACTTTTAATGAACGTATTTTAGCAAGTGGATATACCAATTACACGCTTATTGGCGAAAATATAGCAGGGGGATTAGAGAGTATTGAAAGTGCTGTAGAATCATGGTTAGCTTCTCCTGCTCACTGTACCAATATGATGGAGAGTGAATTCACAGAGATGGCTGTCGCTGTTGTTATTAATTTGGATTCAAAGTATGGAATCTATTGGACTCAAAATTTTGGTGGAAAATAAGTAAATAATAGAAGTGATTAGAGCAAAATTTATTCTGTTCATTTATTATTAAGATAGGAAAAACCCTATCTTCTATGGGGTAGAGTATCAATGCTCATTTAGCTCGTAAAGTTTAACGGCTCTGTCCATGGCTTTTAAAATAGGCATATTGAGTTGCATGGCTCTTTTTAAACTCTTGTCGGATATATCAACCGTAATAATAATTTTTTTGTACTCTTTCCAATAACTTTTTACCCTAGAGAGTTCTTTTTGAATCTCTTTATTATTACTCTTTACAAGCCCTAGTTGCTTGTCTCCATTTATCAGTCCATTGAGTATAGTTTCAAATTCTTGTGCAGAGGCTCTAAGGTCATTTTGATAACGCTCTTTGTCAATTTTTGTGGCAACACTAATAAGTTTAGAGGTCATCTTCTGTATAAACTCTTTCTCTTTTTTATCAAAAATTAGCAGACCCTCTTTTGAGAGTTCCGTATTGACTATTGCGTATTGATACTCATCCCAAAGTTTTTTAATCTCTTTTATCTCCTCTTTTGTATGAGGATTAGACATCACTTTTTTGTCTTGCATGAGTTCAAAAAGAGTCTCTTTAAAGAATTTTCCACCTTTACTTAAACTTTTCATATAGCTATTAGACTCTAAATGATGAGCAATAAGTAGTAGTTCCTTTGTCATCTTTTGGCTTAACATACGCTCTTTCCCTGCCAAATTAATGGTGGTTGCTCTATTTTGTTTTAAGGCTGATGAATACTTTTTCTCATACATCTGAACGACAGAATTCATGGTCGAGAGTAGAGGCATGTTTCCCATCTCTATGGCTTTAAGAGAGGTTCTATTAGAATGACCTTCTGCAATTTTATTGACAAATGGTTTAAACTCTTTCCAAAGTTTTTGAACCACTTGAATACGTTTTCTAATCTTTTTATCTTCTGTTTTTGGCAGTTTTAATTTAGAATCTCCATTAAGAAGAGCATTTAGTGTCGTATCAAAAAGAGTAATGGTTTTTTGTAACTCTTCTTGATTTTTTTTGCTATTTATCTCTTTTGCAATTAAAAGAGCCTCTTTGCTCATTTTTTGAGTGAGCATTCTTTGTTTTCCTGCTAAGTTTATGATATTTGTAATCTCTTGTTGGGTGGGTGTTGCCTCTGCAAATAGAGTGAATAGTAGAGTGACCAGAAAAAATTTTTTTAGAGTATTCATCGTTCTTTTCCTTTGTTTTTTATTTACTGTCAGTTATCGGTTTTGGTGTATCTATATTACTCTCTGGAAGTTGAGGATATTGTATGTTTGGTTTTCTACCTTTTAACGATTTAAAGAATGCTAAAATATTATCAACATCTTTTTCTGTCAACGAGATGGGCATAATATTTACAGATAAGCTATCATCCTGTTTTTTACCATTGATTTTATAGCCTACTTGTATTCGTCCCATCTCTTTGATAACTTTGCGTAAATCCCAAATTTGACCATTATGAAAATAGGGAGCTGTCTCTGTGATATTTCTAAGTGTTGGTACTTTTATCATTTTATTGTTGGCAACAAAATCTCCAACATCTCTAAATTTATATTTTCCATTAAGCTCAAACGGTTTCATGCTTCCACCTAAAGCAATATCGTTGTGACAGGTTACACACCCTTTATCAATAAAAATTTTTAGACCTTTTTGCTCTTGTGGGCTTAGTGCTTTTTTATCTCCATTTAAGAAGTCATCATAACGGGATGGGGTAACTAATGTTCGTTCAAATGCACTGATTGCCGAGGCAATACTTTTTAAATCAATCTTTATTTTTTTACCGTAGGCTTTTTTGAATTCATCTACATATTCAGGTATTGAGTTGATGCGTTTTGCCAATACTTTATGATTCATTGCCATCTCAACTCCTGCTTGAATAGGTCCTTGTGCTTGTTCTTCTAATGTATCGCTTCGTCCATTCCAAAACTGCTTTTTAAAAAATACAGCATTATATACAGTTGGAGAGTTTAGGTAGTGAGGGTTAGGAGACCATTTATGCCCAATAGCTTTTGGTACACCATCCACTCCTCCTAGTCCAAGATTATGACACCAGTTACAGCTGATAAGCCCACTTTTAGAGACGCGTGGGTCAAAGTAGAGCTTTTTACCCAGTTCAACTCTTTGAGGGGTTACTACACCATTTGGGTCAATAAGCTTGTTGAGTTCTTTTTTGTCGCTAGGTATGGGTTTTAGACCTGCTTTTTTTGCATGTTCGATGAGTGAAGTATCTGCAACAAGAGAGGTGCTTATACTAGAGAGTAGTAGGAGAGTTAGAAGTTTCATAATGTATTCCTTATTATATTTTTTATAAAAAAATATTATATATTAAAAATAATATATAGCAATTAAAAATAATATTAAATATTAAAAATAAAGAATACTTTAATGTAAGTTTAAAATATCTGGATGAGAATCCAAGTAGATAGCTCCCCCTATAATAGTGGCTATTATTATAATAAGCGTTACTATTTTAATCCAAGAGTAGGGGCGTTCTCCTGTTACTTTTCCTGTCTGTCCATTGATGGCATAATCATAGGTTTTATTGTTCCATTTAAATTCTGCTATCCATATTGGAAAGAGAACATTCTTATAGGTTGTATTGTGATATTGAGTATTTATACGAGTAATACGTTGTTGGTCTCCACCGATTTGAGATTTAATTTTTTTACGGATAACCCCATCCATTTTAAGTTTCGCAAATTCAAAACCATTGTCGAGTCCAATTGTATACTCTTCCGAATCAAAGCCTAAAATATATTTTTTATTAAAAGGAACCAATAAGTTAGTGTGCCATGGTTCAAGATTATATAAAATTGTATGAGAAATGGTTTTAGATGCACCAACGGTTATATCATCAAAAAAATTCTCTACTTCTCCTGATACAGGTGTCCATTGTATTCGGGCTTCTCTAACAGTTTGTCTCTCTTGTCGTCCATTGACGATAACAGTACGTTCTACATTGACATAGTAAATGGTACCACGTTCTCCTTGATATTGGGTCTGAGTCTCTGAATCGTAGGTCCAATGAGGCAGATAGTAGCCTTTGAGTTTGGACTCTCCTGTAAGAAATTTTTTTAATTTAGAAGGAGCAAACCAGAGTGAGCCAATCCATTTTTTAAAAAAATCTTGAGCTTGTTTTTGTGAAACATGAAAAGGAAGTAGTGATTTTGGCTCTATCTCTTTTACAAACTCTACAATAACAGGGGTTCCACAGTATGGACAGTTTGAACTAATAGAGTAGGGATTCATAGAAAAGGTTGCAGCACATTTGGTACAGGTGGTCTCTTTTTCAATTGTTTGTTCATGATGTCGTGCCAAAAGATTAAGAGCTTCTTTAAAAGAGTACTCTTCTATCTTTGTGTTAGATTCTTCTATAGACTCCTTGGTATTACAAAACTCACAGCTTAGAGAGTTAGAGATGGGACTAAACCGTAGGGGAGCCCCACAGTTTTTACAGGTAAAATTAATGGATTTAAATTTCAATATTATTAACTCTATACGCTATTTTTTTGGTAATGGTGGAGGTGTTGCATCAAAATAGCGTTGAAATTCAGTTTGAGCCTCAACCCAATCACTTAAACCCTCTTTCCATACTAATGTCTCTTTTTTTATAATGCCTTTCATAATATACTCTTGAATAGCACTTAAATTATAAGGTCCTTCAGAAGCATCATCTACAGCAATATGATAGGTTGCTTCATCTCGTGTGGGTAGAGGTGGGGGTGTGTGTTTGTCAATTTTCTTTTGACCCATTTTATGTGCCATCTCTTGCCCCAATGCCAAACCTGCACCCATTCCTAACATATCACTCATTGTTCCACCACCTTCAGCACCCAAGGCATTTCCTGTTTGGTATTGAAGATGTTCATCAAGATTGCCTGTAACCTCACGACTTGTCCGTTTATCTAAGGCTTTTTCTACCTCGGCAGGAAGGGAGATGTTCTCTATGAGTATTTTTGTAAGTTGTAATCCATATTCGCCAAAGTAGGGTGCAATCTTTTCAGAAACATATTCAGAGAATTTTTCATAGTTTGATGCCATGTCCAATACAGGAATATTGCTTTCTCCTAAAACCGTAGGGAATTTAGCAAGAATTAAATTACTCAATTGGTTCTCTACTTCATCCGTGGTAAAGTGTGCATCTGTCCCAACAATCTCATTCATAAACTGTTTTGGGTCAGTGATACGAATTTCATAGGTTCCAAAAGCTCTTAGGCGAACCATAGAAAATTCAGGGTCACGCACCATAATAGGATTTTTTGTACCCCATTTTAAGTCGGTAAAACGTTTTGTATTAACAAAATATACCTCTGCTTTAAATGGAGAGTCAAAGCCGTGGTCCCAATGTTGAAGTGATGTCATGATTGGTAAGTTTTTTGTCTCTAGTTCATAAATTCCTGGTCCTAAAATATCAGCAATGACTCCTTCATTTACAAAAATAGCCATTTGTGATTCACGAACAGTCAATTTTGCACCATATTTAATCTCATTTCCCTGTCGTTCAAATCTATATACCATGGTGTCGTTACTGTCATCGACCCAATCAATTACATCAATAAACTGTCCACCTATCCAATCAAAAAATCCCATTTTCTATCCCTCTCTCTTCTCTGTAGTTTCTTCTTTACTCTTTGTTGGAAGAGCCTCTGCTTTTGCTTTGGTTGCAAGCAGTGCTTCTTTTAGTTCATGTTCTGTTTTTTCAAGTTCAATAAGTGCTTTTGTTCTTGCACTCTTTCCTGCATCAGCAATCTCTAAAGAGTCATTAAGGGTTGCAATCAAGGTATTGTTTGCAATTTTTATACTCTCTATATCAAAGATTCCACGCTCCATCTGTGTGCGTACTTCACGGTTGGCATCACGAAGTCCTTCAGCATTACGCTCTAACAGCTCATTAGTTAAATCAGTTGCATCTTTTAGAGCTTTTGCTGATTCATGGCTTCTAAAAATGGTAACAGTTTGAGCCAATTGGTTTCTCCATAGAGGAATAGTATTGACCAAAGTAGAAGAGATTTTATTGATAAGTGATTTATCATTGTCTTGAATCAGTCGGATACTTGGAAGTGACTGCATTGCAACTTGTCGAGAGAGTCTTAAATCATGTACTCTTCGTTCTAAATCATCGGCAAAGTTTCGCATCTCTTTAAGGTCTTGAATTGCTAACATCTCTTGAGCTTCTGCTTTCTCTTCATACTCAGGAAGAATCTTTTCTGCAAGCTCTTTTTTCTTTATCTCTCCTGCTTCGATATAGAGTTCAAGTTTTCTAAAGAAATCTAAGTTTGCTTCATAAAGCTTGTCTAGTGAAACTACATCTTTCATCAGAGTACTTTTATGCTCTTCAAGGTTATTTGCAATCATATCAATTTGGTCACGAACCTCTTCATAGCCTTGAATAAATTTCGTTAGTGGTTTGACTCCTCCAAAAAGTTTTTGGTACCATGGTAGTGATTTATTAGGGTTTAACTCTTCTATATCAAAACCTTTAATCGCGGCTACCATTTCGTTAAGCACCATTCCTGCTGCCCCTGTATCTTTATTTTTGACACCATCAATCATTCGATTTGAAATAGTATCAAGCTCTTCTTGTGCTGATGCTCCAAAATAGATGATAGAGGTTCTATCTGTAAAATCCAATTCGCTAAGAGCTTTTTCCAATTGACTCTGTTCTTCTGGTTGTACAGCTACTAAATCGGCATTAATATCATTTCTATTCTCTTCAATTGCTGTCTCTATAATTTCTTTTGTTTTTGTTTCCATATTCTTATCCTAATATTTAATTTTTTATCTGCTGTTGAAGTACGTCTATCTGTACGTCTAAATCAAATTTATTGTTCTCTTTTAGGCGTAAAATCTCTTTGTCAAAACGTTTTTCTACATCGCTTAATAGTGTAGAAAGCTTCTCTTTAGTTGGAGCTGTTATATCTTTTTCATCCATTGCTGTGTAGGAAGCTGTTACTTTTTTAATACCGTCAATATAGACGATAATAAATTTACGAGCTACGCGTAAATCTTTTGGGTCTTCTTCGATATTGTTTAAAATCTCATACCCTTTATCTGTGGCAATACGCAGTTTACTATGAAGTTCTGGCTCTTTAATCTTTTTCATTCCCTCTTCAACTTCAGCAAGTTTTCCTCTGGCAGTTGCCAGCGTTTCTATCACAAATTCTGCTGATATATCGCCAATATTCTCAAGCTTATCGTCTTTTGGGTCAAAGCCATAATAGAGAAAATAACCAACCACAGAGACAATTGCCAACATAAGTCCTGTAACAAACGGTTCATCTCCTGCCATCCATGCTGTATAGAGGGTAGAGATTCCTAAAAGCCCTGCTGTCAATGTTTTTAGAGGAGTTTTTGGAGCTTTTGTCAAAGTGGTCGTATGGTATTCGTACTCTTTATTTAATCCAAGAGTATTCAGTTTTGCTGTAGCAAAAAAGAGTACAAAGGCAACGAGATTATAGAGAAAGGCTGTGAAGTCTTGTTTTCCTAAAGCAAGAATAACTGATAAAAAAAGTGGAGCTAAAAAAATGTATAAAAAGTGTCCTTTGTTAAGTGAAAACTTTTTTAAATCATCGTTACTTGGGTCATATCGTTTTGCTTTTGACATGCCTTACCCTAGTAACTTTCCCAGTGGATACCAAACAGTGATTCCAGCAGACAAGAGAACAAATAAAAAACCAAAAATTTTTTGCAATATATATCCTTTTCAATATAAGATTATTAATAGTAATTGTTTAATTTTATCATAAGAAACTTATGAGTAAAAAAGATTTTGCGTATGTATTTGAAATTAGTTGAGGATTATTGTGATTTTCAATTTTTAAAAACTTTAGATATTATTGCAGACAAATATAATATGGAATAACTATGTCTAAACGAAAAGAAAAACTAAAACTATTAATAAATAAATATACTATATATAAAGAGGATGGGCGTTTAGATTTAACATCCGAAGAGACCATGAGAAGTTGGATAAATGAGTTTCTAGCTATTTTTAATTGGGATGTTCTTGATACCTCACAAGTGTTACAAGAGAAGATACTCTCTATTGATGAAAAAAATAGATTAAAAGAGATTGATTCAACTTCAACAAGACCTGATTATACTTTTAGATTAGGAAAGCAAAAACTTACTTTTCTTGATGCTAAGAGCCTCTCTATTAATATTAAAAAAAGTCAATCTTCTG
>CAYPCV010000038.1:0-4691 GCA_964409295.1 uncultured Sulfurovum sp. | reverse complement strand
TAGGTGGGACATTTATTTGTGAATCCTATGAAAATATTGAGGTTGAAGTAATAGAAGAAGATTTACGACAAAGTATAACACTAATTAGAGATAAGAAGCGTTACCCTTTAGAACTATGGAGCAGTGTAAGTCCCTCTTTCTCTTTTTTAGGCAATAAAATAGAGTGGCGTTTTCCAAAAAAATCAAAGCACAAACCAATTGCAATGATAACACGATACAACGTTAGTGTTGGCGAGTATTTAGAACAGACCAACTCCTATTTAGCTGTTGTAAAAATTACGAATAATGAGATGTGTGTGGTAGGAAAAGTAAAACCACAACGGAAACAAAATCTATTAGCTAGAGAAATGGCTGATAGGGCTGAGAGCCTAAATTGTATCTTAAAAAAGAAAAAATAGTTTAGGAGTTATGTGAGTTAAAATATCACTTTTATAATTTCTTAAGAAATAGAAGTGATATTTGGTAACAAGAAAATTTTTTCTTAAAAAAAATATTTTTTTTAGCTAATATTCTGATTGTCAACGGCTATCATACACTTATGAAGCATCTCTTATATCTCTTTTCTTTTATCAATACAACTATTTTAAAGTAGTTTGCCTATGCGATTGATTAAATATTTAGGGGTAGTACTCTTTGCTTTGTTGTTTCATTCTTATCTCTACCACTCTAAAAGTATTCAAAACTTAGATTATAAAATATATGATTTCTTGACAGAACTATCGGTCTATAAGCTTAAAGACTCTACCAATGTTATTATTGTAGATATTGATGAAGAGAGTTTAGAAAAGTATGGACAGTGGCCTTGGCCACGCATTATTAATGCAAAATTAATAGGTCAAATTTCTCTATTACATCCTTCTGGTATTGGTGTAAACATTATTTTTTCAGAAAAGGATAGAACTTCTCCTGTGAATATTCAATCATTTTATAAGGATTTTTTTAATTATACAATAGAGATGCCTCGACTTCCTATCGGTTTAAAAGACAATGATGTTATTTTAATGGAGAGCTTAATAAGTGCAAAAAGTACACTCTCAATCTATCTCTCAAACGACAAACGTCTTTTGAATAAATGTTCAAAGCTAAACAGTGAATTGTATGAATTCTCAAACATTAAAACTTCTCTTTATGCAAATACAGCTCTTTGTAATCATGCTGATTTGCAAGAGCATATTAAGAATTTTGGTTTTATCAATGCTCAGGCTGATTCGGATGGACTTTTTCGGCGTGTACCTCTATTTATAGAGTATAAACAGAGAGCTATTCCTTCATTTGCCTTGGCAACACTTTTAAGTATTGACCCTATTGAATCCGAAATAGAGAATAATAGATTTTCGATACTAGGACATCCTGTTTATATGGATGAAGACTCTTCTGTTTTGTTAAATTTTCATTCAACTTCTCCTAAATCCATTTCAGCCATTGATATTTTAGAAAATAAAATAGCAAAAGAGCAGATAGCAGGAAAAATTATACTTCTTGGTTCGAGTGCAACAGGTGTTGAAAAAGGGGAGATTCTCTCTAATCATAAAAAAATTTCAAATACCATGATTCATGCTAGATTGATTGAAAATATTCTTAATGATGAGTTGTACCGACAACCAAAGAACTATAAGAAATTCAATCTTTTTTTATCTCTTTTCCTCTCTCTCTTTATGGTTTATCTACTCTATAGACGATGGTTTATCGCTATCTCGGTACTCTTTTTTTTAACTATGACCATTTCTAGCATATGGGTAAGTCTGCTTTATATAAACCATGTGTATATCTCTATAGGTTACTTATGGATTCCTTTTTTATTCTTCTTTTTTATTATGAGTACCTCATTTATCTTGTTGTATGTTCAAGAGCAAAAGAAATCTAATGATGCACTGTTGCAGTCACATGTTGCAATGGTAGATAGTATGATTCTTTTGGCAACCATTCATGATGATGAGACAGGAGGTCATCTTCTAAGAACAAAGAATTATGTTAAGTTACTTGCAGAGTATTTTTATAAGAAAAAAATATATTTGGATGTTTTAACCCCTACTTATATCGCTACCCTATACGAGGCAGCTCCTCTGCATGACATTGGAAAAATAGGAATACCCGATGCTATTTTAAAGAAACCAGGAAAACTAACCGTTGAAGAGTTTGAAGTGATGAAAACTCATTCAACCTTGGGTAAAAATGTAATTCAAAATATGTTGAATGCTTATGATAAAAATGACTTTTTAAAAGTAGCCTATAATATTGCTTTTTATCATCATGAAAAGTGGAATGGAACAGGGTATCCAATGGGGCTTAAGGGAATGGAAATTCCGATAGAGGCACAGTTTATGACCTTGGCAGATATTTATGATGCACTTATCAGTAAACGTTGTTATAAAAAAGCATTTACTTTTGAGATGGCAGAAGAGATTATTATTTCAGGAAAAGGAGAGACCTATAATCCAAAACTAATTGAAGCCTTTCTTGAACTTAAAGAGGAGTTCAAGAAAATCGCATTAAAATATCACGATGACTAAACGATTATAGTCCAGCCTCTTGAATAGCCTCTGCTTGTGCATGAGCATTGAGTGGTTCAAGAACTAGTTTAAGTGTACCATCGTTCATGATTCTGTCCAGTGAGTAGAGGGTTAAATCAATTCTATGGTCGGTCAGACGGTTTTGAGGGTAGTTATATGTTCTAATTTTTTCTGAACGAGACCCTGTTCCTACTTGAAGTTTTCGTTGAGCTGATGTTTCATCCAACTGCTCTTGAAGTTGTGCTTCGTAGACTCTAGCTTTTAAAACTTTCATCGCTTTAGCTTTGTTTTTGTGCTGTGACTTTTCATCTTGAATCGCAGCGACAATTCCTGTAGGAATGTGTGTTAAACGTACAGCTGAATCGGTGGTATTTACCGATTGTCCACCACAACCACTTGAACGGTAAACATCCATTTTAATATCGTTTGGTTTCAAATCTACTTCTACATCATCAACTTCTGGAATTACAGCTACGGTAATAGCTGAAGTATGTACACGACCTTGTGTTTCGGTATCAGGTACACGTTGAACTCTGTGAATCCCTGCTTCAAATTTGAGTTGAGAGTAGACCCCTTCTCCACTGACCTGTGCGACCATCTCTTTGTACCCACCTGCTGTTCCGTCAGATGAAGAGATGATTTCTACTTTCCATCCTACCAGTTCAGCATAACGTAAATACATTTTAAATACATCGGAAACAAATAGAGCTGCTTCATCTCCACCTGCACCTGCACGAAGCTCTAAAATAATGTTTTTATCATCATTTGGGTCTGAAGGAATCATCAGCACTTTAATCTCTTCTTCGAGCTGTGGTAAAAGTGGTTCAAGCTCTACTAGTTCCTCTTTTGCCAACTCTCCTAATTCAGAATCTTTTAAAAGTTCTTTATTATCAACAATAGCATCAGCTGTTTCAATATAGAGATTTGCTTTTTCAACCAACTTACTAAGTTTAGCTTGTTCTTTACCTAAGTCGGTCATTCTTTTAATATCTGATGCAATATCAGGAGAGCTAAGAAGCGTATTGATTTCATTGTATCGGTCAATAAATGGTTGAAGTTTTTCTTTAAACATAGGAGGAACCTAATAGTGGATTTTGTAAAGTTTTGAAAAGAGAGTTATACCAAATCATCTATAAATGATTTGGTATAAAAGAGACGATTATTAAGCAGCTATTTTGTTAACCATTAGGTTAAGTCGGCTTACTTTTCTAGCAGCTGTAGTCTTTTTGATAAAACCTTTGCTTACCATTTTATGAATTTGCTTATTTGCAATTTTAAATGCTTCTTGTGCTGCTGTTTTGTCGTTCGCTTCTGCTGCTGTAACTACTGATTTAACAATGTTTTTAAATCTAGTTCTGTAGTATCTGTTTCTCTCTGTTCTTGTAGCAGTTTGTCGAATACGTTTAATCGTTGACTTATGATGTGCCATGTGTTGTTTTCCTTTGTTATGTAACTGTTTGATGTTAGCTCTATTTTCTCAAAAGAGTTCAATAGTCTATAATTTGGCGAATTTTAGCAGAAAAACTCTTTGTACTCCTTTACTTCTTATTTATTTGTCAATTTTTTACCAAAAATTAGTACAGGAAAGAAACGACTTCCCCATAAAGCAAAGAGTACCATCCATACAGTTATGGATAAATCAAAAAAGACAACAAAGTTCCAACCGTTGGCAACGGCGAGTGAGGTTAAGATACGAACAAGTACAACAACCTGCGTCCAGTAAAAGAGAATGGTTGTTAATCTGTCAGCCTGCATACTATTTCCTGAATGTCCCAATGTTACGCGTGTTCCAAAGCCAATAAGTACTGTCAAAAAGAAGCCTAGTGTTAAAGTATGAATTCCCAAGGAAAAAAAGTTTGTTTGTGTGGTCAGTGTAATGATGTTTGTAATACCTTCAAGGGTAAAAGCAATAGGAATCCAAAAGAGTGCAAGATGTAAAATCCATACTAAGGGGTTTGGATTAGGAAAGGGAAGTTTCCATCGGTAAAGCTCTTTTCCTATAAGATATGCTAGTAGAAAATCGACGAGAAAAGAGGAATTAGTCTGAATGATTTCTAATAAAATATGCAATCCTAACAACCCTATAATAACTTTTAATCTCTCTTTGTGCTTTTCGATAGGAGAGTGTGAGAAAAATGGAATCATTCGTTGCCCTACCGTAAAGATAAGAATAAAAAGATA
>CAYPCV010000037.1:0-17772 GCA_964409295.1 uncultured Sulfurovum sp. | reverse complement strand
TAATATGGATACAGGACACGGAGGAGCAAGTGGACGTTTTGAAGCGTTTAAAGAGGTAGCTATGGAGTATGCATTTATCTTAAATTTGCTGGAGAGAAAATGATTATTGTGATACATGGTTTTGGAAGTGCAGGTAAAGGTGGAAAAGCGATGCTTTTTCGAGACTATTTCAAGGGGAAAGGTCAGCCCTGTATTGCTCCATCGCTCTCGTATGTTCCTGAATTGGCTATGGACACCTTAGAACAGTTGATAGAGTCATATCATCATGAGGAGGTAAAACTTGTGGGTTCTTCATTAGGTGGTTATTATGCTATCTATTTGGCTGAAAAATATGGCTTGAAAGCCGTGCTTATTAATCCTGCTGTGGATTCTAGTAAAACATTGAAGCGACGAGTAGCAGAAATGAATGGAAAGGCAATAAACTACCATGATAATTCACGTTTTACATGGAACATGAGTCATGTTGAGATGTTAAAAAAGTATAAAGTAGATGAGGTTAAAAATGGCAACTATTTTTTACTTTTGCAAACAGGGGATGATGTTTTAGATTACAAAGATGCTGTGGCGAAATTGCCAAAGGCTCAAACTATAATAGAAGAGGGTGGTACTCATCCTTTTGAAGGAGTTGAGCGACACTTTGAGGGGATTAGAGATTTTTTTAAGAATTAATTTGAGATGTATATAGTATGCTAGCATTATGAAAATAGCAAGTATAGATGTAGGACTTAAACGCATAGGTTTGGCGATTTGTTTGGATGGAAATATTGTATTTCCCCAAGATGCCATTTTACGAAAAAATAGAAATCAAGCTGCTCGTGATGTCAAGGCTTTTTTAGCTGAATGGGAGATTGAAACCTTGGTTGTTGGGCTTCCCAAGGGTGGTTCTAGTGAAGAGGAGATGGAGAGACGTATCAAACACTTTGTAAATTTGTTGGAGCTTGATACTATAGCGATAGAGTATCAAGATGAGCAGGGAACATCTGTAGAAGCCAAAGAGTTGACACAAGGGGTTTTTCGACATAAACGTGATGGAAAGATAGACTCTATTGCTGCGAAGATTATTCTGGAGCGATGGCTGTGAAAAAAAAATGGACAGTGAAAAGTGTAGTAAAAGAGATTCTTTCTACTCTATTTTTACTTTTTATTATTTCGATGTTTATTAATTATATTCGGAAACCAGAGGTAAATGAAGATATTTATAGATTGGAATTGACCGATATTTATAACAACTCTTTAGCTATGTACGAATATAAAAAAGAGCCTTTAGTTTTGCATTTTTGGGCAACTTGGTGTCCTACTTGTAAACTTGAAGCTTCAAATATAGAGGCACTATCCAAAAAGTATAATGTTATCTCTATTGCCGTAACTTCGGGGTCAAATAAAAAAATTCAGCTCTTTATGAAAGAGCATCATTTAAATTATAAAGTGATTAATGATAAGAATGGAGCGTTGGCTAAAAAGTTTGGTATAGAAGCATATCCTACAACATTGATTTATGACCGAAGTGGAAAATTGAAATTTTCTGAGGTAGGGTACAGTACAACATTAGGGTTACAGGCACGAATAGCTTTAAGTAATTAATTATAATTTTTAACATTATTTTTACACAGACCGTGTATAATTTTGCTATGAAAAAAATTATACTACTAAGTTTATTACTTATCGGAATGGGAAATGCAACAACATATCAGATTGTGCATTTAAAAAAAGGTGGCTCTTTAAATGTTCGTGAAGTACCAGAGATACGGTATCGAACAACAGTAGGAAATATTCCTGCCTATGCAACAGGCATTAAAATACGACAGTGTAAATACAACAGCCAAGGGAATGAGTGGTGTTATATCTCGTATCCTAAGGGTGGTTCACATCTTGAAGGTTGGGTTAGTCGTCGTTTTTTAGCACCAATGAGTGGTGGTTCTACTTCTAAACGACACATACAAAACTTTTTACAAAATTTTTATATGGCAGATGAAGAGAATTTTTTAGATAAATTACAATCTTTTTATAAGTTCCCCATGCAACAGTACTTATGGAAAAAGAACGTCTCCTTAATGCAGTTACGCTCTCAAAAGGTACGCTTTTATAAAAAATGGGGAAAACGTGATTACCGTTTGACCTATTTAAAGATTTTAAAACGTCGTTCAAACTATATTGATGTTCAAGCAACGGTACGCTGGAAAATGAGAGGGTATCAGGATTTTCAAGAAGGAAAAGATGTTCAAAAGCTACGTTTAATCCCTACTGAAAATACCTTTAAAGTACTTGCTTTAAAGAACTTAAGTCATTATGTGAAGCCAAAGCCGATTGCTCTTAAAGAAGAGACTCCTATTGATACTAATAGTAGTGATGAATCCATCCTTGGAAGTAAAGCAACCGAAATAGGTGCAGGATATTATATTCAAGTTGGTTCATTCTTTAAAGAGATTAATCCTGCATATTTAAATAAAATACGAAGTTTTTCTTATCCTTATGTTATTCAGAAGGTTGTGAAACCCTCTTCAGAGATTCTCATACGCAGAGTGTTAATTGGTCCTTTTGATTCATCTGCATTAGCATTGGACTCTTTGGTTGGAGTACGCGAAAAAATCAATAAAAATGCTTATGTTCAGACTTTAAAACTGTAGTTTACACTATGGTTTTAAATTGAAGGCTTCCTAGATTTGATTCTCTATCATCAATCTCTTGGTCTCTTAGTTTATCTTCTCTACGTTTTTTCTTCATCTGTAGTTTTGCTAGTTCACGCATATCTGTAGTGGTATCACTCTCATCAACAATCTCTACTCCTAAAAGTGTCTCTACACAATCTTCTAGAGTTAATATCCCTTCTGTTTGGTCGTAGTTATCTTTGACCAAAAACATATGTTGCTTCTTTTTAATAAACATATCTAAGGCTTTATCTACAGGGAATGTTTCGTAAATAGAGAGCATTTTGTCTTGAATACTTGCAATTGTTACAGAGTCATCTACCAAAGATTGTTTAAAAATCTTTTTAGTCAAAACGATACCTGTTACATCTTCAATCGTATTATTATAGATTGGAATTCTGGAAAATTTAAATATCTCCTCTTGGGTATCCATCACTTCTCTGATGCTCATATTCCCCTCGATAGCAAAGATAACCGACCTTGGGGTCAATATGTCATTAACCTTTTTCTCATCTAAACGTAGAACATTCTCGATAAAATCTGACTCTTTTTCATCAATAACTCCTTCATCTTCACTAATAAGCATACTCTCCAAGAGTTCATCTTTAGTGGTGGTGGCTTCATCTTCTTGACCTTTTGAAATTTTGTTGGTTACAAGTAGGGTTACCAATATAATAGGGTAGGTTAAGAGTATAAAAAATTGAATAATTCTAGCCGATAATGGAGCAAGAGCTTTCCAGTAGATAGCCCCAATAGTCTTTGGAATAATCTCTGAAAAGAAAAGAATGGCAAAGGTTAAGACGATTGATACATAGACCATTGCTCCATCTCCGTAGAGTTTAGATGCTTGAGCGCCTACAACAGCAGCACCAAGTGTGTTAGCAATAGTATTTAAAATAAGAATGGATGCAATGGATTTGTTAATGTTCTCTTTATGTGAGCGAAGGAGTTTCCCTGTTTTTGGTTTTTCTCTTTCAAGAACAGAAACATAAGACATCTGTACCGAAAGTAGTACAGATTCAAGGATAGAACATAAGAAGGAAATTCCAACAGAGAGAAGGAAAAAAAGTATCAGATAACTCATTTAATTTAATAAACCTTTATAGTAAAATAATAGTCGCAAGACCTAAAAAGCTGAAAAAACCCACTACATCAGTAACGGTTGTTAATATAACCGTACTTCCAATAGCAGGGTCAACTTGCATCTTCTCTAATAGAAGAGGAATGGTTGCTCCAAAAAAACCAGCCATTAAAAGGTTGATAATCATAGAGAGGGCAATAACAAAACCTAAATTTTCGATGCCAAACCATAAGGTTGCGATAGCTCCAATTATTATAGCAAATAAGAAACCATTTAATAATGAAATACTAACCTCTTTTATAATAATTCTTTTTGCATCGCTGTGAGATATATCTTTGAGTGTCAATTGTCGAACAACAACAGTTAAGGTTTGTGTTCCTGCGTTACCCCCCATAGAAGCAACAATAGGCATAAGTATGGCAAGAGCAACCATATTGTCAAGTGTTTCAGCAAAGAGTCCAATAATCAAAGAAGCAGCAATGGCAGTAACAAGATTTAATCCCAACCATGAGGCTCTCTGCTTACTTGCTTTGAATACCTCTTCATCCTCTTCGACATCATCCTTTAGTCCTGCCAAGTGGTACATCTGTTCGGTAGCCTGTTCAGATATAATGTCATGAATGTCATCAGAGGTAATTCTCCCCAAGAGTTTATTATCCTTTGTTATTACAGGCATAACAAAAAGGTCATACTCTTTAAATAGATTGACAACCTCTTTAATATCATCTTTCTCATATGCTGTAATGGGTTCATAGTTTTCATTAGACTCTTTTATGTTCTCATGAAAGCTCTTTTCAAAATCAAAAATCAAGAGGTCATCCAAATCTATGCTATAGAGTAGGGTAGAATCTTTTTTAGTAATAAAAAGATTATGAACATTTTCAAGTTCATTAGATTTTTTAAGTTTAGAGAAGCGTTTAATAACATCGTGTACAATCTCATCTTCTGTTGCTGTAAAGACCTCAACTTGCATGTATGAGCCTGCTTCATTATCTTCATAGGATTGCAGTTTTGTAATGTCTTTTTGGTCATCTTTATCGAGTCGTTTAAAGACTTCAGACGCAATACTTTCATTATGCTCTTCAAGCTCTTGCATAAAGTCTGCTTGGTCATCACTCTCAAGTTCCATTACGGCTTCTGCAAGGTCTTGAACTTTTATTGAGGCAATCATATCATCAAAATATCGGTCAGGAAGTTCTAATGCAACATCTCCTAAAATATCTTTGGGTATAAGTTTAATAGCTTCTGAAAATTTCTCTTCGTCATATTGTTTAAGTATATTAACGATTTCCGAGAAGTGAAGCTCCTCTTTACTATGTGCTTCTAAATGTTTTTTTAACTCTTGCATCGTAAACCCCCTCTGATTTTTGGGAATTATAGCCTAAATGAGGATAAGAGTAAATAGTTAAAAATATTCTTGTTTAAAAATGTTTTTAACTCTATTTTTAAAGAATCAACATTCAAACAAATATGGGACTACAGCAAGTTAATCTATTTTCTACTGCTTCAAACTCCAATATGCTCTATCATGAAAGTCAACTTGACCATCTTTTCTGTTTATTGAATAAAAGTGTCGAATGTTATTTTTATCCAAGAGAATAACGGCTAAATTAAAAGAGATAGAATCTAAAAGCTCTTTTTTTAAATCAAATGTAACAGAGAGAGAATAAGACTCTTTATTATGATGAAAACTAATAGAGGGTAGAGATATATTTTTCTCTTCTCTCATATTTTTTTTATAACCATCAAAAGTATAAAAATTCCACTCTGTTGAGGGGCTAAGGTTTAGTTCGTAATATTGAGATGATTTATTATTGGCAATAAAAAGCTCAAAACAGGTTCTTTTCCACAGTTCATCTTCTCTTTTTTCTGTTTCTTGTTCATCAAAGAGGTAGTTTTCTATTTCTCCTGTAATTTCAAAATGGGTTCTTATATTTTTCTCTTTAATCTCTAAAGTGGCGTTAATTTCAATCTCTTTTTGCTGATTGTTGTGGTTTTTTAAAATAAATGTCTCTTTTTTCATAAGGAGAGTATATAATAAATCTATGAATAAAATTAAACAAATGTTAGATAATGAAGTAAAAAATCGAAACCAACAGAGTGAACTCTCTTATGATAAACCTGACCCACTTTTAATCGCTTCTAAATATAACGATGAGAGTATTGCTCTGATTTGTGCATTGTTTGCATACGGTAATGCCAAATTGATTGTAAAATTTTTGGATTCATTGGATTTTTCTTTGTTAGAGGCTTCGGATGAGGTCATTAAAAAAAGCTTATCAACGCACTATTATCGTTTCCAAGATTCTGATGATGTTGTGGCAATATTTATTGCATTAAAGCGTCTAAAAAAAATAGATAGCATTGAAAATTTATTTTATGCAGGCTATAAAAAAGAGCATAATATATTAGATGGATTGTGGAGCTTTATCTCAGCACTTAAAGAGGTCTATCCCTATGAAAGTAGAGGATATAAATTTTTGATTGGTTCTGTACCTAAAAAAATAAATTCAGCAGGTACATATAAACGTTATTTGATGTATTTACGTTGGATGGTACGCTCGGATGAATTGGATTTGGGGCTGTGGTCAAAAATAGATAAAAAAGATTTACTGATGCCTTTGGATACCCATACCTTTAAAGTTTCTCAAAAATTAGGGCTGTTAGAGCGAAAAACCTACGATATGAAAGCAACATTAGAACTAACAAGTAAATTAAAAACTTTTGATTCTTTAGACCCTATAAAATATGACTTTGCACTTTATCGTTTAGGACAGGAAAAAGTGATATAATTGCAAAATTTATAATAAAATATTTTAATGAAAAATTAAGGAATACAGATGCCATCAAGTCAAAAAATAGAAGAAGTTTTAGATTATATAAAAGAGTGTAGCCCTGGGCAAGATGAATTTTATCAAGCAACACAGGAGGTACTGTATTCATTACGACCATTGTTGAATGAAGAGAGTAAATATTTGGAGCATAATATTTTAGAGCGTATTGTTGTACCTGAGCGAAGCATACTTTTTCGTGTTAATTGGGTTGACGATGCAGGAAAAGTACAAACCAATTTAGGATACAGAGTACAGTTTAGTTCAACAATTGGGCCATATAAAGGTGGTTTACGTTTTCATCCAACGGTAAATTTAGGGATTGTAAAGTTTTTGGGCTTTGAGCAGATTTTTAAAAATGCTTTAACAGGTTTACAAATAGGTGGAGCAAAAGGTGGCTCAAACTTTGACCCAAAAGGAAAGAGTGACAATGAGATAATGCGATTTTGTCAAAGCTTTATGAGTGAACTCTATAAACATATTGGAAAACATAAAGATGTTCCTGCTGGAGACATTGGAGTAGGGGCTAGAGAGATAGGTTACCTATTTGGTCAATATAAAAAATTGACAGGAGAGTTTGAAGGTGTTCTTACAGGAAAAGGATTAAACTGGGGAGGTTCAAAAGCACGTACACAAGCAACAGGTTATGGTTCTGTCTATTTTGCAGAGAACTTCTTGCATGTTTATGGTAAAGATTTAAAAGGAAAACGATGTGCTGTTTCAGGTTCTGGAAATGTGGCTATCTACACCATTGAAAAACTCTATGATATGGGTGCAATTCCTATAAGTTGTAGTGACAGTCGAGGAACGGTTTATGATGAGAATGGTATTGATTTAGCACGATTAAAAACGATAAAAGAGATACATCACGCTTCGTTAGAAGAGTACGCAACGGTTAGTTGTAACTGTACCTATATCCCTGTGAGTAAATATCCAAAAGATGGTCATGCTGTTTGGCATATTCCTTGTGATATTGCATTTCCTTCTGCCACTCAAAATGAGTTGACGGTAGTGGATGCACAAAAATTACAAGAGAACGGTTGTATTCTAATCAATGAAGGTGCAAACATGCCAACAACAGCAGAGGCATTGTCGTTTATTCGTCATAGTGATATGCTCTTTTCCCCAGGTAAAGCAGCCAATGCAGGAGGTGTTGCCACCTCACAACTAGAGATGAGTCAAAATGCTAGTATGGCTCAGTGGAGTTTTGAAGAGGTAGATATTAAACTGCGTACCATTATGAGAAATATTTTTAAAACGGCTTATGATACTTCTGTAGAGTTTGGTTGTAAAGGCGATTTGGTAGTGGGTGCAAATATTGCAGGATTTAGAAAAGTAGCCGACTCCATGATTGACCAAGGGTCGGTGTAAATTTATTTATTTTATGAGAGTAACTTTTCACTCTCATTCAAAATTTTAAAAGACAAGTCCAGTTTCGAGGCAGTTCCTAAATCAACTGAATTTTCATTTGTAATAAATGTTATAGCATTGCTATCTGTTCCAAAACTTTGGCTGTCTTTTAGAAGATTATAACAGACAGCATCTATCCCTTTACTCTCTATCGAATTTTTAGCACTCTCATAACCATTTTCACTGTCCATTTCAGCTTTAAATGCAACGGTAATCAAGCCTAGTTTATTAACCACTTGAAGCACATCATCAGTCTGTTTTAGCTCTACTCTCCACTCTTCGCCAATATCAGATTTTTTAATCTTCCCATTTTGAGGAAATTTAGGAGTAAAATCAGCCACAGCAGCAGCCATAAAAAGATAAGGTTTTTTCTGAATCAGATGAATAGGTTCAGAGCTGTTCATGGTCGCTTTGCTCATTTTCCCTTTTTTAGAGACACGTACAGCATCAACCGTATAATCTTTCATCTCTTCGGCACTCTCTACCTCAATCGTATAGATTTCAGATGGAATTTCAGAATACTCTTTGCTTGTAATCAAACAGACATCAGCCCCTTTTAAATAGAGCGAAGTAGCCAAAGCGTTTGCCATTTTTCCCGATGAAAAGTTTGAAAGATAACGAACTTCATCAATCTTTTCCCGTGTTCCTCCACCCGTTACTACTACTTTTCTATCTGTCCAAAACTCCTCTTCTAGTAGTGCTTTTGCTGTTTGATGAAAAATTTCAGAAGGTTCTGCCAATGCCCCATTTCCTGTGTCGCCACACGCCAACAGCTTGGACTGAGAAGCAATAATACGCACCTCATTAACTCCCAACATTTTCAGTGAACCTACGGTATAGTGATGCTCTATCATATTCGTATTTGCCGATGGAGCAATAAGTAAGGTTTTGTTAAAAGCAAGAGCCGTTTGCAACAGAATGTTATCAGCAATTCCCTTGCTCATCTTATTAATTGTATTCGCCGTTGCAGGAGCAATTATAAATACATCACAAGTTTTCCCAATATCAATATGGTTCAATCCCGAAGCCCAAGATTCAGAAGACTCTGTAAGCACAGCATTCCGAGTCAATGCTTCAAATGTCAATGCCGAAACAAAACGCTCTGCCGAAGGGGTCATAACCACATGCACCGATGCACCTGCTTTAATAAAAAGACGAGCCAAATCACAAGCCTTATACGCCGAAATACTTCCTGTTACACCTAAAAGAACGGTTTTATTTTTTAAATTAATTTGCATAATAATAACTCACTTTGTTTTTGATAATTGGCTTATTCTATTATGTTTTGCTGTGGGTTAGATGAAAAATTCTTTGAGTGTTATGAATGTTAATAGGAGTGTGTAGGTTTTGAATCGCGTAGGGTCGTTTTATCGACTAAATATTTGATATAGAATTATATTTTTAATTTATACCAATTGAGGGTTGATAAATCGACCCTACACAGATTTTAGAGTCTGAATTTACTTAGAAAACCAGTTTTTCACTTTAGAAAAAGCTTTGTCAAATGTTGATGAGTGTGGGGTGCTTTCTACTCCGAAGCTCTCTTGGAGTTTTTCAAGCATCTCTCTTTGTTCATCGTTTAGCTTCTTTGGATAGATAACTGATACTTGTGCTACCAGTTGTCCTTTTTGTCCAGAGTGAACGTCGGTTACTCCTTCATTTTTAAAGACAAACTGCTCTTTGTCTTTTGTTCCTACTTTTAAATCTAATTCAAGTTCTCCATCAAGAGAAGGAATGGTAATTGATGCACCTAAAACGGCTTGGGTAAAGAATACAGGTACTTCTATATAGATATTTGCACCATCTCTGATAAAGTGTTCATCTTGTTCTACTTCAAAAGTTAGGTATAAATCTCCACGTTGTCCATTTTTGGCTTTGTTTCCATAGCCTTGGGCTCGTAAACGGTTACCTGAATCTACCCCTGCTGGAATATTGATTTTGATACTGTCTGGCTCTTCATGAAAGCCTCTTCCTGAACATGAACCACATTTAGTTGCAACACTTTGACCTTCGCCATGACATTGTGGACATGTTTGAGCAAAGGACATAAATCCTTGTTTCATAACTACTTGACCTTGACCATTACAGTAGGAACATGTATCTAAATCTCCACCTTCTGCACCTGTACCATTACAGTCATCACAAGAGACTTTATAACGAATGTCTATTTTTTTCTCACAACCAAAAACAGCTTCATTAAATTTAAGTTTTTGTTCTATTTCAAAATCTAAATTGTATTTTTGGTTTGGTTGACGACGTTGTCCACCCCCACCAAAACCACCAAATCCTCCACTAGAACCACCAAACATAGAGTTAAACATATCCATAATATCATCCATGTTTTGACCTCCACCACCAAAGCCACCACGACCTTGACCTTCGAGTCCTGCTTTTCCATATTGGTCATAGATTGCACGTTTTTTAGGGTCTTTCAAGACTTCATATGCTTCACTTAAGTATTTAAATGTCTCTTCAGCTTCTTTGTTGTCTGGGTTTCTATCTGGGTGGTATTTCATCGCAAGTTTACGATATGACTTTTTTAACTCAGCCCCGTTACAAGTTCGGCTAACTTCTAGGGCTTCATAATAGTCCAGTTCTGTCATTTTTGCTCCAAATATATAAATTGGGCGAATTCTATCATATTTTTGCTATAATCCCGAATAAAAAAAAAGAGCTAAAAGAGGAAAAACTGCATGTTGAAACATATTGTAATGTTTAATTTTAAAGATGAAAATAAAAAAGAAAACTTAATTAAAACAAAAAAGATGTTAGAAGCACTTTTAGATACTGTGCCAACACTAAAGAGTATGGAGGTTGGGATTAATTTTTCGCAAGAAGAGAGAGCGATGGATTTAAGTCTCTATTCTGAATTTGAGAATGAAGAGGATTTAGCACTCTATGCGAATCATCCTGAACATTTGGAAGTTGTTAAATTTATAAAAAGTGTTGCTACTGGCTCGAAAGTATCTGACTATATTGCATAAAATATAAGATAGAGGCATTTGAAAATTTAGGGCAAGAATTGGAAGCTTGGATTTACTTGTAGGGGATTTAATTTACTCTAAATAACTCCTCTTAAACCAAAGATAATACCATGCTATAAGCATAAAATCTACTCTCATAATGGTTGTAATCCAAAACATTTCCACTCCTAATTTAGAGGTATAATCAATAAAAAGGTCGAGGTTAATTTTTTATTTTTACTTTTCATAAAGGTATTTTAGCGTAAATTTTTTACATTTTAAGTAATTTAAAACTATATATAATATAATTTTAAATTAATAATTTTATCTTATATTAAAATATAAAGTATAATAAAACAAAAATTATTAAATTTAAAATCCTTTTTAACATCCCACAATATAGGGCTTCTAAAAGAGTCATAAAAAATAAAAAAGTTGAAAAAAACACAATTAGGACACAAAATTCTTGCTATACTATTCTTAACAACATAAGGTTATCAAATAGAAAAAATAAAAAAAGGAGAATAATACTTATGAAAAAAAACACTCTGGCTCACTTATTACTTTTAACGTCTGTGGCATTTTTTACTGCTTGTTCAAATAAAACACCTGAAGTGGCTAAACCCAAATTAACGACTTTAGATATTATAGGTATAGACGTTAGTACAGGTTTAAAGTGTACTCCTTCTATTGATAATCTCCCTCTTGCTCGAACCTATCCTTTAGAGGAAAACAAGACCCCTTCTGTAGCTAGAGAGCGTCAAGTTCAAGGTTGTGTTATTGATATAAGGCGACCAAGACAACAGGTTAATACAGCTAATATAGTTAATAATGTAGAGTGGAGTGCAAAAGAGCTTTTAGGTCGTAAATACGTTTGGGGTGCAACAGGCCCTCGTACCTACGATTGTTCTGGATTTACTCAAAAAATATACCGTGATGCAGGAATTAAAATTCCTAGAGTCTCTCGTGACCAAGCAAAGGTTGGTCAATATATCTCTTATAACAATTTACAAAAAGGAGATATGGTCTTTTTCGATACAAAGAAACATCGCTCAGGAAAAGTAACGCATGTTGGTATCTATTTAGGAAATGGTAATTTTATTCATGCTAGTTCAGGTGCAAAAAAAATTGTGATTTATAACTTTAATCAAAAGAGTTTTTATAAAAAACGTTTCTTATGGGGTAGAAGAGTTATTCATAGTACAACACATTTAGCGTCATTGTAGATGATGTGTTAGCCACTTTTTTGGAAAAGATGAGTTATGAAGATATTTAAAATAATAGTTGTATCAGTTCTTTTCTCTCTCTCTCTTTATGCAGAGGCTCTATTAGATATAGGGTATCGTTATAAAAGTGCGTTAGATACAATGCCTAGAAAAAGTGTACTAGACATCAAAAGTATAAAACAAGACCCTAGTTGTTTTAGTACACAAATTAAACCCATGAGTAAAAAAGAGCAAAAAAGATACGACGACAGCTACAATAGAAAATTTTTTAAACCTTGGTTTAGAAAAAAAATGGCGTTGTCGTGGAAACAGAAAAATTGGCAATTTGTCTTTGCAAAACAGAGAATGTATACACGATATGGTAAACGACTCTCTAAAAAATGGTTTAAATATCAGATTAGAAATTCCAATTTTAAACAGTACCAATCGGTTTTAAAGCCTGCCATTACTCTGAGACATACTGATTTAAAAATTTACCCCACAAAACAAGATTTTTATTATAATCCCAAACGTACAGGAGAAGGTTTTCCTTTTGATTATAATCAAAACTCTTCGGTAAATATAAATACCCCTCTTTTGGTCTCACACTACTCCAAAGATAGAAAATGGGTCTATATTCGTTGCTCATATGCCTATGGTTGGTTACCTACTTCTGATATTGCCTTTGTAGATTATAAATTTAGAAAAAAGTTTATGAATAATAATTATGCTGTAAGTATTCGGGATAATTTATTTATTAAGGATAAAAAGTTTAAAACCATTGTTAAATTAGGAACAATTTTTCCTATAGATTCAAAAAGTAAAAAGTATATTATTGCCTCAAAAAATAAAAAAGGTTATGCTAATATTAAATTGCTAAAAGCAGAGAGAAAGTGGATAATCGCAAAAAAACCGATTGCTTTTACCCCTTCTAATGTAGCATTGATTTCTAAACAGTTGGTAGGCGAACCCTATGGTTGGGGTGGAAAAATGCAAGCACGAGACTGTTCTAGTTTGACCAAAGACTTTTTTGCACCATTTGGTATTTTTTTGAGACGAAATTCAAAAGAGCAGAGTCATGATGGTAAACGTGTGACGAAACTACGATGGCTTTCAGCTAAAAAGAAAAAAGAGATGATTCTAAAAAAAGCGAAACCCTTTCGTTCATTATTATATGTAGGTGGACATGTTACTCTGTATCTAGGAGAGAAAAAAGGCGAACCTATTATTATGCATAACTATTGGGGGTCAAGATTAAATAATCGAAAAAAACGTGTTTTTGGAAGGTCTATTATTACTACAACCGAGATTGGAAAAGAGCGAAAAGATATAAAAAAGAGGGCTATGCTCTTGAATACTTTCTCTAAAATTATAAATTTTTAATTTATTAATAATTTATAATATAAGTAAATTAATGTAAAAAATTTACTATTAAATTATGAGTATTCTATTAAAATTATATAAAATATTAAATTTTGTTTTTTAAGGAAAAAAGGGAGTTGTTATGGTAAAAAAGACAAAAGTAGCATATCAAGGGGTTTCGGGAGCGTACTCTCATTTGGCGTGTTTAAATCATTTTGGTTCAAATACAATGTGCATAGAAAATGAGACTTTTGAAGATGCAATGGAACTCGTAGAGAATAACGATGCCGACTTTGCTCTGATTCCCATAGAAAATAAAACAGCACGCAGGGTTGATGAGTTTTATGGGCTAATTCCAAATATGCGATTACAAATTGTAGGAGAACATTATCAAAAAATAGAGCATTGCCTTTTGAGTGTCAAGGGAAGCTCTATTAAGAGGATTATTTCTGCTTATTCGCATCCACAGGGCTTGGCACAGTGCCGAAATACTTTACACGAGTTACAGATTAATCCTATTGCTCATTTTGATACAGCAGGTTCGGCTAAAGAGATTGCTAAAATAGGCGATAGAACTCTATCAGCTATTGCTTCTTCATTGGCAGGAGAGATTTATGGATTGGATATTATCAAGCCAAATGTTCAAGACCAAAAGGATAATTTTACACGTTTTATTGTGCTTTCCAAAGAGAAAGTTTCTAAAATAAAAGATGATAAGCCCTGTGTAACCTCTATTATTTTTCAAGTTTCAAATGTCTCTTCGGCACTTTATAAAGCTTTAGGAGGTTTTGCAAAGAATCGAGTAAATATTTTAAAAATAGAGAGTTACATCCCTCTGCAAACCTTACAAGAGAGCCATTTTCATATTGATGTAGATGCTTCTATCGAATCTGAAGCGATGCAAAGTGCATTGATTGAAGTAAAAAAATTTACTAAAAAATTAAAAATATTAGGAACATACGAAAAGAATCCTATACGTGTTTTTTAGATATGTTATAATTTCACTCTTATAACTCTAAATCGGTGTGATGGCAATCACACCCTACAAGGCTACACTATATGAAAACTCAAAAATTTATTCTAAAACTCTTTCCTGAAATTATGGTCAAAGGCTCATCAGCAAAACGTCAAATGGTAGGACAACTTTATAACAATTTATTGAAACTTTTAGGCGATATTCACAAAGATATAACTGTTAGAAAGTTTTCAGATAAAATAGAAGTGCTTACTCCTATCGAAGTAGTGAATAAAGTACGAGTACGCTTATTGAATACCTCTGGAATAGAGCAGGTATTAGAGGCATTACAGTTTGATAATATGATGACTTTAGATGCGATAAAAGTAAAAGTTTGTGAAATAGCTTCGGCTGAAATAGAGGGAAAAACCTTTGTTGTCAGAGCCAAACGAACAGGAACTCATCCTTTTAACTCTTCGGAAATGGAACGAACCATCGGTGGCTATACCTTGGCTCACTCCAAGGCAAAAGGGGTTGATTTACACCATCCTGAAATTACCGTTAGAATAGAACTTATAAATAATCAGCTAAATATTATTAGTGATAAACATCAAGGTTTAGGGGGGTATCCTATTGGAACACAAGGCGATATTTTATCGTTGATGTCAGGTGGATTTGACTCTACCGTTGCTTCGTATCTTAGCATGAAACGTGGGCTAAAAACGCACTTTATCTTCTTTAACTTAGGTGGAATAGCACATGAAATAGGTGTTAAACAAGTCTCTTATTATCTATGGAATAAGTTCGGAGCATCCCATCGTGTCAAAATTATCTCTGTCTCTTTTGATGATGTATTAACCGAAATCTTCCGTTCTACACCCGAGACTTATATGGGGGTAACCTTAAAACGTTTAATGCTAATGGCATCCGAAAAAGTAGCCAAAGAGATGGAGATTGATGCATTGGTAACAGGCGAATCTATTGCACAAGTCTCTAGCCAAACACTGCGTAACCTAGCACTTATTGACCAAGCCTCAAATATGCTGATTATTCGTCCTTTAGCTACTATGAATAAGCCTGAAATCATTGATATTTCAACCAAAATAGGTACACGACGCTTTGCAGAAAATATGCCAGAGTATTGTGGGGTTATCTCTAAAAATCCTATTACCCACGGTTCATTCAAACGCATGGAACGTGAAGCAAAACGTTTTGATTATGCTGTTTTAGATAAAGCTGTAGAAGACGCAAAAAGTATTTATGTAGATGAGGTCATAGACGACGTAAGTAACAACGCACCCATAGAAGTAGTTGAAAACATTGAGAATAAATCATACGTTATTATTGACATTCGAGGCGAAGAAGAGACCCTAGAGAGTTCCTGTGAAACCTTAAATATACCTTTCTATAAATTAAAGACAGAGTTCAAAAAGCTTCCACAAGAGAAAGAGTATCTACTCTATTGTGAAAAAGGAGTCATGAGCCAACTCCACGCACAATACCTACGAGATTTAGAAAATAGAGAGAACGTGAAGGTTTATCGACCGTAGGGGTTGTGGGGTTAGTAAAAATTAAGCTTTAATATGTAGTATAGATTTATGAAATTAAAAAATATTAAACTAAACAACCCTTATTTAGAATTGCCTTCGCTTTGTTATGACCGAGTTAATCCTACTCCTTTGCAGAAGCCTTTTTTGATTCATGCTAATCAAGAGGTGGCTGATATGTTGGGAATAGATATATCCAATAGAGAGGTTTTAACACAGTTTGTTAATGGCAATCTAAAGCTTGAAGGAAGTGATAACTTTGCTATGTGTTATGCAGGGCATCAGTTTGGGCATTTTGTGCCACGGCTTGGCGATGGACGGGCGATTAATATAGGAACATTTAATGGTCTACAGATGCAATTAAAAGGGGCAGGGCAGACGCTTTATTCTCGTTCTGGAGATGGTCGTGCTGTGCTTCGTTCTAGCATTCGTGAGTACCTTATGAGTGAAGCGATGTATGGTTTGGGGATTGAAACCACACGGGCATTGGCGATTATTGGTTCTGAACACTCTGTTTATCGTCAAACATGGGAAAAAGGTTCAATCGTACTTCGTGTGTCGCCTTCTTGGGTGCGTTTTGGTACGTTTGAGTATTTTGCACACTCTAAAAACTACAAAGAGTTAGAAGCCCTAGCCGACTATGCTATTGATGAGTGTTATCCTCATCTGAGTAGTGAAAACGATAAATATCTTCACTTCTTTACCGAGATAATGGGTAAAACAGCAAGGCTTATGGCAGAGTGGCAAGCTGTTGGATTTAATCATGGGGTTATGAATACAGATAATATGTCGGTGTTTGGAATTACGATAGATTATGGTCCATATGCCTTTTTGGATGATTATGACAGCAACTTTATCTGTAACCATACCGACCAAAATGGTAGATACTCTTTTGGGAATCAACCTCGTATTGGCGAGTGGAATTTGAGAGCATTGGCATTGGCACTTGAACCTTTGGTACAAAAAGAGCGTTTAGATAAAATTTTGGAACACTATGGGCGACTCTATAGCCGACACTTTTTATATTTGATGGGTAGAAAACTGGGGCTTGATGAGGTTTCGGATGAAGATTTTGACTTTATAAAACAGATGTTGGGTATGTTGCAGTCACTGCATGTTGATTATACGCTGTTTTTTAGAACTCTAAGCCATTATGATGGAGATAGAAAAGAATTGCTAAAATTAGGGCTATTACATACGCCTATGAACGAATGGCTAGATGAGTATGATGAATATTTAACAGACAATAAAACCAATCAAGAGAAACGGCATGAAAATATGCTTGAAGTGAATCCTAAATATGTTTTGAAAAACTACATGTTACAAGAGGCGATAGACCAAGCAGAACAGGGCTCTTTTGAGTTAGTGGAGTCACTGTTTAAAATTGCTCAAAATCCTTATGTTGAACATGAAGGGCTTGAACATTGGGCAAGAGCAACTCCTGATGAATTTAAAAATCAAAAGTTGTCGTGTTCATCTTAAGCAATAATAACTATTACTAACGGCTATATAATTAAATAAGATAAAATTTATCTTATTTATTGTGTAATATTTCCACAAACTCCCCTTGAATCTTAGCCATTGCAATGTTAACAGTATCTATTTTAATAATAATCTTATCAAAAAGCATCACATTATCGCCTCGTAAATTCAGAGTTACCCCTTCTACTTCACACTCTAGCACAGCCTTTGCATTCTCTCCAACTTCTACTATATGGGCTTTAAACTCCTCTCCAATATGTTTCTCTGCCCATCGTGCCAATTTTCTATCTC